>NZ_LZHN01000067.1:0-4721 GCF_001690435.1 Gilliamella sp. Nev3-1
GAAAAGGCATAGGGGCTAGCGCTTGGGTTTCACTGATTTTATTGCCCGTTGGGTCGTAATCAAACTGCTCGACTTTTTCAGCATGATGCTGCTCGGGATTGACCTCAGGATAAGTCACTGTGTGTAATTGACCGGCGTTATCATAACGGTAACGGCGTGGCTGATGTCCGGTGATTTCGGCAAGCTGTCCGTTAGGATTATAGTGATACTGCTGTTGCCAAATTGGCGTTGGCGAGGTCTGGGTGCTGATATCATAACCATGATAACGTTGATGGGCAATAAGTTGCCCTAGCGGGTCATACTGGTAACGGTTAACCAGCCCATTACCCTGACGGCGTTCATACTCTCGCCCTTGTTTATCCCAACGAAAAGCGGCTAATGGCTGGTGGTCGAGTGTCATCCCCAGTAGCTGACCCTGATTGTAATGATATTCTAACCATTGCCCATCGGGCAGTTTAGTGCCATTGAGTAAGCCGGTGATTTCATCGTAGCGATGGCGGATAGTCGCCCAGTTTTGGTGCTCGGCCGTTAAACGACCAACTTTATTATATTCCCATCCTAAAACCGATTGCCCATCGAGTATTTGTGTTAATAATCCATTCTGATTGTAACTATAGTGCTCTTTTATGCCATCAGCTAGCTCTTTTACGATGAGTTTTCCACGGCTATCACGTTGGTAGCGGGTAATGAGCGGTTTTTCATCATGTTGGTTACCATACTCGTGTTTTTCAATTAAATAGCCATTTAAATCGTAATGATAAGTGGTTTTTACCTCGTCAAACCCAATTTCTTCACTCAATTGCCCCGTTGGCGTGTAGCTGAAGCGGTAACGTTCCCCTTTCTGATTTTCAATTTCACTGATTTGTAGATGGATATTATCATAACGAAATTTCAGCCGTTCGCCATCTGGCAGCCGCTTTTCGGTCATTAAATGTAATGGCGAAGCGTAGTCATATTCTGTGACTTTACCCGCTTCATCTTTAAACCAAGTCACTTTGCCATAAGCGTTGTATTGATACTCACGAGTGGTGTTATTCGGGTAGGTGATTTTTGTGATTTGTCCTAAATCGTCATAAGTATAATAGGTCTTGCCCTGTTGTCCATCACTGACGACCGTGAGCCGAAGTAAAGCATCATAGCTAAATTGAAAAAGACGTCCATCGGAAAAGCCTAGCTGTTGTAATTCACCGTTATCTCCCCACGTAAAATGTTGTTCGCTACCATCAGGGTATTGGGTCGATAAACGCTGTCCATCTTCATTATAACGATGACGAGTGAGTAAACCGTCGGGCGTTTCCAACTCAATAATGTCGTCGTGATGGTTATAACGTATTCGCCATATCAGCCCATTTTTTTCAATTCGAATAATTCGTCCACGTTGCCAAGTATAATCTTCATAACTGTTGTCTGGGTAAATAATGGTTTTTAACTCGGCATTAACCGTATATTCATAGTGGGTTTGATGCCCTAACGCATCAATCTCAACGGTTTTCAATCCCTCTTCATTATACTGATAGGTTTTGGTCGCCCCATTAGCATCGGTTTCTGACTGTAACAAACCATCTTTATGGGTGTAACACTTTTGACTGCCATCAGCCATGGTGACAATCACGTTTTCATCTGAAATCTATTGATTAAATAATGTAAGCACTATCAATTATTTTGGCTTGGCGGATAATCCAAAATAGCTTCCTTGTACCCATCCATATCATTAAAATAATTACTCGTAAAGTTATAATCCCACATAGGTGACTCTATAGCATTAAAATAACTAATATTTAGTGATATCCTTTTTTTAATTAATTCTGTTTCTTTTTCATTATTAATTTTTATTATACCTTTATCGCCTCCTACCACGCCATCATCACCATCTATCATTAATGGAAGAATTTTATCCTCCTCCAACTCTAAAAAAACTTTACCTTGAAAAATGGCTCGACCAAAAATATTTGAATCTAAGTGTTCTGAGTCATATCCACCTAATACAATGTAACGATCTTTAATATTAAAATTTAAGCCTGATGAATGATAATAGTCTCGTTCTTTATGGATCACTTTAAGATCATAGCAGCGAATATTTTCTATCGTGAGAGTAGCTTTTCTGGCTAATACCAGCAGGTCATCAGCGATATTGATGATACTTTTGGGATTTATCAAGAGTATCTGATCTCGCCATATATTCTCATCCATACGTATGGATGCATTTTCGAGATATATTCGGCAAGTTAAATTTTTTTGATCAATTTTCGGTAAAGAACAATAGTTTTTTACACCACTCCAGCCATCAATATCAATGAAATATTCGTAACTATTTGTAATGTCAATTTTATATTTCATAAAATCACCTATTCTTTCTTGAAAATATATTCGTTTAATTGTTCATTTCTAATTGCCTCTCCATTCGACTGAGTATATCCCTTGCTAGAAATTTTTCGTTTATTAATCAATTGCAACCCTTTATTTTTTGCTATAATTTCCAGATTTCTCATATATTTATTTACTTTACCATCACTGCCACGAATGATTATTGTACCATCTTTCTTTAAAACGCGGAGGACTTCATCATTTAAGGGAGCATAGCCATACGGATTATCCATTATAATGGTCTTTTGCGAGCCGGTAGCGATATTCGACAAATTATGCGCATCGCCAGCAAAAACACCTGGCGCCATAGGGTGAGCAGGATGAGATATATTATAAGCACCCTCAATAGGGTTTAGCCCGGCACCAATAACGAGTGTTCCATCCTGTTCAGCAGATTTTAAGTATCTTTTATTTCCAACAATAAACCATTTACATTCTAATCCCAACGGGTCAATTAAGTCTATTGGATCATTATTGGCATATTGATAACTATTTAACCCACCCAGTATACCAAGTGGGTCTTGAGTAATATATCTGCCAGTAAATGGGTCATAGTAACGGTTTAGGTTGTAATGAAGTCCTGTTTCCTCATCATAATATTGCCCTTGGAATCGTAACGGATTATTCGGCAGGGAATCTATATCGTCCTGATGGTAGGTTTCGTTTATTATCTGACCATAGGCATTATACTGGCATTCATAGAGCGTGTCACCTAAGCTGCCGGTAAGGGCTATGGGTGTGCCGAGGTGGTCGTTTTGATACCAGTAGAGTTTGATGTTATCTTGTTGGGCATTACCGTGCACTAGGGCTAATGGACGGTAAGAGTCTGGCTCGTAAAGGTAGCTTTGCCAGTGTTTATCGTTATCGGTCTCGGCAATAAGTTTATTAGACTGTGGCCTTTTCCACGTTTTTCCACAATCAGGTTGCCAAAGCAATCATGCTCAAAGTATATGCCACCAAAAAACATTTGGGTTTATCATAATATTAACGCTAATAACATCATAGCAAATGGTTAGTTGACACAATAATAATTTAAATCTAACAAAGTAAGCTAAGTATTAAGCTTACCTTGCCGATTTGATATGTTAAATTGAATCTAAATTGGAAGTTATTCTACAGGCTCTAATGAGACTGCCATTTCTAAAGCTGTTTTAGAGCGATTTATTTTACCATCAAAATCTGGTTGTAATTTCATTTCATCTAATGCATAAACGATACTTGCACTATATCCTATTTTAAAGAGCTTTGAATCTTCTTTTTTGTTGGTATAAATACCAACAGATTGAATTGTCCCATCTTCAAGTAATAAATCAACTGTATTATTAAAATTTGAGGGATCTTGCCCTGCTACATAAGCTTTTTTTATTATTCCTGAAATAAATAATAAAGGTATCCTCCCCTGCTCAATACTATTCCACCACTCTTTTGATCCAAAAAGACCATTGGTACCTTTGAGACCCATTGTAGGTTTTGATTTGTCTAACGTTAATGCTTGTGTTAAAGCGACTCTTTCTGGATTATTTTTTAATTCCTTTGATAATAAAAAGACCATTTTCATTGGAACTTTGGAAGTTTCTAATTTTAATAGCATATTTTTACCTTTATTTTACTTTTTCAAAATGAACAATATTTTCATTAAAAATTTCTATGCCTCTACCTTGTCCAAGTTGAGTTGTCATTTGCCCACCTTCAACTTTAAAACGAGTATTGGTTTTCATCCATTTTCCAGTTTTAATCGACATATTAGGAAATATGAGAAATTCTAAGGTATGTTTGATGAAGTAAAGGCTAGTTCAATATATTAAAATTAGTTATAATTGAATTCCATGATAATTATTTAGCTAGCCACGCCTTCCGAACGAATCTTGTCGGATATATCTGCCGATAAACAAGTCGTAATAAAGGTTAAATTGTAATGTAATTGTCTTTCTTCATCATAATATTGCCTTTATAGCAATTTTTTAATTTAAGTCCAAACCTCTTGACCATTACTGGTAATCCAAACAATGCCGCAATTTAATTTCACATAGAACCACATACCTACATCATCTAGATCATCATCCTCGTTATCGGGAGGGTAAGGAGGCCAAATATTCTTAATAGAATTAATTTGTTCTTCAATTGTGCCAGATAAAAAAATTCCATTTCTAGCTAATCTAATATGTCCATCTTTTATTAATTTTTCTAATATTCTAAAAAATAAATCTTTTCTTATTTCGTAGGGTATTTTTATATCTTTCGTGTAATTATCTAAATGTTGCCACATTGTGCCCATTGAATAACCAAAAGCACTTTCTAAAATAGAATTATAAATTTTTTTAAAATTCATTGAAATTTCATCTCCACTCTGTTTCCTT
>NZ_LZHN01000068.1:0-6627 GCF_001690435.1 Gilliamella sp. Nev3-1
GCACTTCGTCCCACGATTTCTCGATTGCTTACATCAATAATCATACAAAGGTAATGCCATTGTTGTTTTACTCTCACATAAGTTAAATCAGTCACTAACACTTTGCGTTGTTGGCCTACGGTAAACTCACGATTAAGTTGCTTACTTACTGTTGATTCGTTGCTTTGTTCTGTATTAGCACGATATTTTTTACAGGTATATTTTGATACTCATCCGTTTTCTTGCATGATTCGACCAATTCGGCGACGGGATAATAGTATGCTTTTCTTTCTAAGCGCTACTTGTAGTCGCCTTGTTCCATAGGATTGATAGTTATCGTTAAATACCGCTTTCACTTTTTTACTAAGCTCTTTGTCTGTTTTTTTACTGGTTAATTGTAGTTGATAATAGAAGCTATTTCTTGACACTTGTAAACATCGACATAACGCACGTAAACTATATCGATGTTGATTCTCGGTGATTAATTTGATTTTCGTCCTATTATCAACGCCGCTTGCTTTAGGATGTCATTCTCCATTAACAATCGCTTATTCTCTTTACGTAGGGCTATGAGCTCATTTTCTTGAGCACGACGATTAGCTTGAGCTGTAAACTCACCAGTGGTTTGATATTGCTTAATCCACTTATCTAATGCGGATTTAGTCAGGTCGTATTCGGTGACAATATCCGCTCGTTTTTTGCCATTTTGGTATAACATTACCCTCTGTTTTTTAAATTCATTACTAAAACTGCGTTTTTCTCTTCTTGAAATGAGATTTGTCATTGTTGGTTCCTTTTGTTTTTTGGTTATCATAACAATGACCTTATTAAACTGGTACTAATTAGTGTAGCCTGTCCAGATAATAATGTCTCTTTATGTGATATCGGTTTTTTATATTTAAATCGCCATAATTTAGCTCCTGTTGATTTAACTAATAGAAAAGGCCACCACCATCAAAATACTTTTTATCTTTACTAGTGGCTTTTAACGCTTTTATTTGGGTGTCAGTTAAGGGGGTAGTTTTTACAGCCATTTTTTACCTTTGGGGGTACGCAATAATAGAGGTATTTAATTATACCCCAAAATATACCCCCATTATTTTTGGTTGTAAATGTACCTTACTGATACTTAATGGGCAATAAAATAGACTTTAAGGCTTGTTATTACTGGGTTTGATGTGCTTTGTAGGGTTTAAAAGAATGTTGCTGTTTATTGATTTGGTGCATGGGCGGGACTTGAAATAATCTTATTAAAGCCTTTCCAATAAAGGGTTTTGCTTTTTCTTTATTGAAGAAATAGTCCCAAGCATAGTCCCAAAATAAAAAGTGACCCCCAATATTAGGTATTTTAATCTTGCCAAATTGAAAGGTTAAAAATTGGTTTTAGAATTTTGACGGTGTAAAAATTTATCTAGGTGAGTGGTATCCGTTAATTATATTTTAGATTTTTTATACCTCCTCCCCATAAAAATAAAATTTAATAAAAAAGTATGCACGGTGTTCACTACTTGCTTGAATCCTTATTCTAAAAGGGTTTGAGTGGTGTATACTTAAATGTTTACTATTCACAAGTGTACACTTTAGGTATTCACTCAATAAAAAACCGCCAATTAGGGCGGTCTTATTTTAGTGGCTCAATTTGAGCTACTAGTTAGGATCTTCGGCTTTAGGTAGCCAATCTTTACACCTATCTGGGTTTATTTCTAAATTAGTTTTTACCCCTATATTAGTTCGTTTTTTAATGTACGCCTTTCTATTTTCTTTTATGGCGTAATTTAATGATAAACCAAACCCACTCAAGGACAATGGATTATTAAGCCCTGTATTGCGCACATACTCAATATAAGCATGATATAAATATTTTTTAGGGTTAAACGGTATTATGCCTAAATTACCCATAAGCATACCATTGGGATGATCCAGCACATCAAGATAACTACAAAAATCCACCAAGTGGTCGGATTCGCGTTTAATCGCCGTCGCTTCGTCTGATTGTTGTTGCTGGTGTAGTCTTTCTTTGGCTTCTGCTGGACTGGTAAACTCATTTAATAGCAACCTCACAATTGAGGGGAGTTCTTGCTCTATTTTGCTAACCAAGTTTAAATCTCGCTCTTTTTCAGGGATGACCTCGCCAAAGTGAAAGATAACCCTACGCCGTGATATACCGCCGTTACGCTCGTTAAATCTCATTGCCTCGTTATTGATAACCAAGACTACCGCAGGGATTTTACATGAGTAAGGTTGCTTGTGTTTTGGGTCTATTGCGACTTCATCACCACCAGTAATCGCTTTTAACCCTGCGCCACTGCCCATATAACGCGGTTGGTCGGGTAAGATGACTAATGAGTAGCCTACAATTAAAGCCCTGTCCCTTGCTTTTTCTAATGCGTCCATAGTACCTATTACAGTATTGTTTTTACCTGATAACATCGTCGCAATTTCAGCAAAAACACTTTTACCGCTACCGCCTGCGCCTGTAACCTCTAAGAATAATTGCCAGTCATGACGATTAGCCAATATCATATATAGCGCAGCTAAGATATTTTTAGCCTTATCTTGATTGCCTGATGCTCTTTTTAGCCATTTAGCAAAATTTGGCGTGTGAGTATCGAAAGATTCCTTTTCTTTGGCAGGGTAGTAATCAATATCATTACTAACTAGTAGCCAATCTTGCTTATTGTGAGGTCTAAAGGTTTGGCTTTTTAGCTCATATACGCCATTTTTAAAGCAGATTAAATCTTTCTGAGGTGTTCCCATTATAGGCAGTGATAACCTGAGCGATTCAACCGCTGAGCTAATTCGCATAGGGTTAAATGGCTCGCCTGATTGGGTGAATAAATCAGCTAGTGTTCGCATTAACAGTTTATCGCTGATGGGTTGCCATGCGTTATCTTGATAGTGATAGATTTCATCGGTAGTAAGATTAATCGCAAGGTTATTATCATAACATTGATTGAGCAGTTCAGCGCGTTGGCTTGATGCCATTTGCGATAGGTTCATACTTGATAACTCGGTTTGCATGTTAAGTTTTGTCACGGTGGGTAACTCTGGTTTTATGAGGTTTTTATTAAAATGAGCCAAAGCGTTATCACTCCCAAATTGTTGCCTATAATCATCCCAATCACATTTATAATCTGTATCAGGAACGGAGTAATAACCATTTACCGCTTGAGATGCTTCTATTGCTTTAGCTAAGCCCGTATTTGGGCTTTGGCCAATATCGTTATCACCTGCAATAATGATTTTAGCGGTAGGATTTAACTCACGAATAGCCTTGGCCACATGAATAAGATTGCCTGCGTCAATTGCGGATATAACAATAGACTGTTGGCAGAATTCTGCTATCGATATCCCTGTGGCTAAGCCCTCACAGATAATAATTTCATTATGTGCGAGCAAATTTGCGCACACCTCGGCAGGTCTGCTCAACATTGAGCGCACTAATATAAAAGCACTTTTCTTATTTGAGCCTCTCATTAAGTGCTTACTGCCGTCAGGTTCGATAAATTGACCACCTGCGTATTCATTATGAAGATTCAGCATAGGCACAAAAATGCGCCCGTTATCTAACAAGGGTAAATCAAAGGTTAATCCTTTCTTGGTCAGGTATTGAGATTGCCCTAATGTTGCTTTAGATAGCAAATACTCGACCTTTTTACATACGGGATTATCTGGTATGTTATCATTATGTAATTGTTCAGAATCTATTTTTCTAAATACGAGATTTTCCCGTATTTTGTTATTCTGATTAGAAAGATTTAAACACTCCACTACTTTACTCGATGCTTCTTTAGCGTCGCATTGATAATAGTTTTTGATAAGCTCTAAGCCGTCACCACTACCACACTGGTTACAAATGTAAGTACCTCTACCATTTTGGTTATCAAATCTAAATCTATCCTTACCTCCACAGACAGGGCAAGGGCAATGTTTGCCATTACCCACCTCAATACCTAATGATTGAAAGATATAATCCCATTTACCTACGGCTTGGGCTGTAATTTCATTGATTTTCATTACATCCCCCTTAATGAATTATCGCGTTAGATTCAGCTTTGATATCTTCGGCTAAATCAATAAATAACGTTGCAAGCATTTCTTGCCCGAATTGCGTTAGTGCCATAGGTTTATCGTCACTTTCGGCGTACATCTTTTTTAATAGTCCATAGGTACGATTTAACCCCTCACTTTCGCCAAAGTCTTCAATCAAGCATTCTTCAAGACTAACTTTTAACCCTAAAACAATTAAATCTTTATCAATATCAATCTTGATACCCTCATGAATAAACACCTTGGCACCGTTTTTATTAATCTGCTCAATTAAAAATAAACCTGCGATAATCGTCATGGTAGAATCAACGATACTATGATGAATTGCTGTTACTTCTTGCTGATTATCCATGATTTACCCCCTTAATTTGTGCCATGTATCGCCTAACTTCGGGCGGTAGTCGCTTGGTGACATCGGCGAGTAAATCAGAGATTTCATCCTTGCCAAAAGAAAGTAGCGCTACATATTTGCCATTTTTAAGCCTTAATGCGGTAATAGTGCCGTCATCGTTATGGACAAAATCAAACTCTTTCATTCTTTGCCTCCTTGCGCTCGGTTTCGCTTCTAAATAGCTTTTTAGAATCGTTAATTAAGTCTGATACAGCATCAAGGGCATAGGAGCGTAATTCTTCGTTAATTGGCGTGTTTGAATCACAATCAGCCATTAAAAGCGTGGTGATAGCGTTAGCTTGTCCTAGTCTTGTATTGATAGTATTAATTGCGTCCAATGAGATATTAGCCATTATTATTATCCTCTGTTAACCCGTACTCTTGTAACTCATCAAAAGCTTGCTCTACTAAATCAACGATAACCCATAGTAAATTACTCATGTCGGCTTGTTCGATAAAAGGCTCGTCATATCCTGCGCACTTATAGTTAGTGTTATCTAAGGCAATTTTAGCCATGCTCCGAACTTGAATAAGTTTTGTTTCGATGTTATTTAATATCTGAAAGTTATTATTGCCCATAGTGATAACCTCCAAAGCTTTTAGTGTCTTCAATAACTGGATATAAGCGAATTCTGGCAATAAAGATAAGGGATGATTTGCCTAGGCTCTTGCGTGCTTGGCGTTCGGTTGTTGCCGTTATTTGGACTACTTGAGCCATTGATAGGTCATAGAATTTAAATAGTTTGGTTTCACGATTACCCTTTTCTTGATGATTCGTTTTCAACATACTATTTACCTCCCTTATGGTTTTGCGTAGCATCAAGTAGGTTAATTTGATTTGAAGCGAAACAAGCGACATCCCTTAATTGTGCTAGTAAATAGCCAATATCGCGCATATCACTTTTAAGGTTCTGCTCCGAATAACTCTCATTCTCACTAGCCCAAAACATCAGGTTACCAATCGCACCTATTCCATATAGAATAGATTGCTGTAGTTCTTCAAAATGATTCTCAGCTTGTAGTAAATGGTGTGTTGGAATATCTGCTTGATAGAGATTTAAAACAGAAATTAAATTAGATAGGTCAGGTTGCCCATTTTTAGGGCGTAGGGTATCATTACTATTAGCCATAGCATTACTCCGTTTAATGTTTGTGGTTAGATCCCTTGATAGTGTTGCGAGCACATCAGGGGATTGTTTTTTTAACCTAATAAATTCATCAGGTGTGTGCTCACTATATTTTATAGTGTGGGCACACGTCAAGCCTTTTTTATTATTTAGTGATCGTGTATAGTGTCTGCACACTAATAAGCATCTTTTAGGTATAAAAATGGCTACAGGTAACAAAAATAATAAATCGGATAGAAAAGCAATCCGCTTCCCCCATGAATTAATAGAGCGAATAGACGAGCAATCCAAGAAAGAGAATACTAACTTTTCCGCTTGGGTTATTGCTACTTGTCGCGAAAAACTAGCTAAACTAGATAAGAAATAATCTTTTAACTTAATGCCGCTGATTGGTGGTATTTGTTTTCCCATTCTCCTTTTTATGGACTCAAGAAACCTACTTTTAAAATTCAACCCCATGTAATGATTAGTACGCATTAAAAAACGGTTTTCGCTGCGCACTGAGTGCGCATTTTTGCACTGGCTTCCATTAAAATAGTTTTTTGACTGGAAACTAGAATTATTGCTAATCAAGAAAAATGATTTAATCTTTTTGGTGGCGTTAATCCCGTCAAAATAGCAATTTAAGCGATTATTTAGAGATTGGGTAGCTAGGGTGTTAAATGAGCATGTAGTCATCATAATTAAGCCGCCTGTGCCATATGACGGATCAAATAAGCATGAGATAACTTTATTAGCTCAGCTTTTCTCTGATGATAGTCGTAACCAATATGGATTAATGTTATATTTGCGTTCTCAAGGTATGCGATATGGTTTAATTCAAATTCGTTTAGGTGGTCACGAATATTACCAGTAAGATTATTGGCTTTCTTGTATTTGCTTGATGTAGTACCTAATACGATGCGGTTAATCATATCGAATTCATTAGTAAATACGGTGTTATTTGCGCTTTTTCCCAGTGCTTTACGTTGCTCTGTTAAAGCGTCACACATAGGACGGCTATAATCTGCGACTTTTAAACGTGCTTTTAATCGATTAAGCGCTTTCTTCTGGATTGCTGGTGCGATTTCTTTAAGGTGT
>NZ_LZHN01000069.1:0-1981 GCF_001690435.1 Gilliamella sp. Nev3-1
CGTTATTGTCACAGTGTACACAGAGTAAAAATACACAGAAAGTCATCACACGGCATATCTGGGAAGCAGATAAAGAGAAAGCCAACGAGATTCGTTTAAGTCAGTGGGGTAAAAAAGTCTATGCTCGGCGAAAAGAAACGATAGAGCGCAGCTTTGCTGATGCTAAACAACATCACGGACATCGCTATGCACGATTTAGAGGAAGAGCGCAGGTTCAAATGCAGTGTTTATTGGCCGCAACGGCTCAAAATATCAAGAAAATAGCGATAAAGCTATTTTTGTTACGTTTTTTTAAGCTATTTTTTAATTTATTTAATAAAATCCAAATTAAAAAGCCTATTTATGGTTTAAATAAAAAAATAAACCCCAAATTATATCGAGGTTTGTCATCAATCTGAAAACCCAGCAAATGCTGGGTTTTTTATTTTCTTTTCTATACATAACCATCATAACTATCAATATCTGCCTACCAACTTATTACCCATACTTGCATGTTAGCCTGCCTTTTTTACTATTTTAAATTAAGAATAACTTAAGCCCAAAATCATACAACTGATAGCAATTAAGATGGTTAGCTATTTAAAAGCACTCCTTGAAAAAATAAAAAAGCGCCAGTTGTTAACGGCGCTTTTGTCAGTAAACAAATAACTCTATTTCAAATATTGTTGTTCATAGGCTCTTGCTTTTTTGTCATCAAAAACATGTTCCCAGCGAGCTATAACAATTGCAGCTAATGCATTGCCAACCACATTAACAACCGTTCTACCCATATCTAAAATACGCTCTACCCCCATAATATAACCAATCCCTTCAAGGGGAATGCCAACACTGCCAAGGGTTGCGGATAACACAAGGATTGAAGCACCTGGTACTCCTGCTATACCTTTAGAAGCTATCATTAAGGTAATGACAACTATAATTTGATCTAAAATAGTTAAATCAATATGGAATAATTGGGCTAGAAAGATGACTGTAATACTTTGATAAAGCGTTGAGCCATCAAGATTAAATGAATAACCAGTTGGAATAACGAAACTTGTAATTGATTTTGGTGCACCATATGACTCCATTTTTTCAATAATTTTCGGTAATGCTGTTTCAGAGCTTGCAGTTGAAAATGCGATAACCAGTTCTTCTTTCAATATTTTTAGCAGTGTGAAAATATTAAAATGACAAATTTTACAAACAAGACCAAGTACCACTAATGTAAATATAATCATCGCTGAATAAACAGTTAGAATCAGTTTAAGTAGTGGTAATAAAGATTCAAAACCATATTTGGCAACTGTCACAGTAATGAGAGCAAATACACCAATTGGGGCATAACGCATAATCATGTTAGTAACTTTAAACATTGTGTCAGAGATAACCTTTAAGAAAAATACAAAAGGCTCGCGCTGTTTATCTGGTAACGACATTAGACCTAAGCCGAAAAAGACACAGAAAAAGATAACAGGCAATATAGCTCCATCAGCCATTGCTTTAAAGATATTTGCAGGAATCATATCAAGAATCATGACAATTAAGCCATGAGGTTTTCCACTTAATTCTTCAGCAGCCTTTGCATATTTGCTCACATCTGCTGTTGCAAGTGTTGAAGAGTCAATTCCCGCTCCCGGCGCAAAAATATTTCCCCAGCAAAGACCTAATAAGATAGCAATCGTGGTAATAATCTCAAAATAAAGTATTGTTTTTAGACCTAATGTCCCTAATCGTTTCGAACCACCAATACCAGCAATACCTAAAGTTAATGTACTAAGTATAATAGGCAAGACAATCATTTTAATTAAACGAATAAAAATATCGCCCGCTGGTTGGAAAATGTTGACTATCGAAAATTGATAATAAGAGTGTAAAGGGTGGCTAGGAGTAGAGAGTTCAAATAAATAAGCCCCCACCGCTATCCCTAAAATTAATGCAATCAAAATCTGCCATGCAAGATTAGTTAAGACTTTTTTTATTGAGAAAGACATGTAATTCT
>NZ_LZHN01000070.1:0-320 GCF_001690435.1 Gilliamella sp. Nev3-1
TATTGCTGATGGCAACTCTTTGATAATAAATTGGGGCTTTATTTTTTTTCTTATCTTTAGTTTTATCTTTAGTTTTATCTTTAGTTTTATCTTTAGTTTTATTGGATGCAATATCCGATATTTCTGGTAAAACAATTTTTCTTCTTTTAGCTTTATAATCATCAAAAAAAAGTTTAGGATTGCGAAATAATTTCCTTGCTTTTGCTTTAAGTTTCATGAGACCTCTTTTATTTACTTTTTATTTACTTTTTATTTACTTTTTATTTACTTTTTATTTACTTTTTATTTACTTTTTATTTACTTTTTATTCCATATAATGA
>NZ_LZHN01000071.1:0-50340 GCF_001690435.1 Gilliamella sp. Nev3-1
AGCAATTTTAAAACTAAAATTTATGATAGAAACTAATTTATTAATAATATATAAAAAAAATTAACTAGTTAGAAAATTTATAATGAAAACTACAGTAGTTAAATTTGCCACGACATTTAAATTAAAAGGAAAATGGAGTAAGGAAGCAAAAAAGAATAATGTAACATTGACTAAATGGATAATTAATAAATTAAATTCAGATTTTGAATTTGATTGTAATCAACATGTAGATTTACATAACGATATTTCACCTTCACAGCGATATTTTATATTACTTACTGTTCCTATAGAATACAAAGGATACTGGGTTTTAGAGTCTAGGTTATTGGAGAAAAAACTAAGAGTTTGGATCGTTAATAAATTAAATCACGGTCTTGATTAAAGTTTACTATTAGCTTTTTTCTTTTTGCCTTTAAGGTGTAGCCATTCCAAAGTGTGCCAAGCTTAATACATGATATCAGGGACAAAGGCCATGATATAGCAGAAAGAATGACAAATCATCACGATAAAAACCATTCAGAAAAACCATTGATTTTATTTAAGTTTTTTAAAGCAATAGGAATCAATAACATTAATCTTTTTGCAATAGGCTTTAAATAATAAATCGTTATTAAACATAAAAAAATAAAACTAGAATAATTTAAATTTAACTTTTTTATTGTAAATTGCTACACCAACAATAATTGGTGATGTAGCACTAATAATTATTTAACAGCTAGTCAGCTTCGGGAGCAATTTCCGGTTCTGATTTTGTCGGAGTTTTTTTGGTAAAATGTAAGATCCCAGCAATAATCAATGCCCCGATAAACATATCAATTACATACCAAATCGCTCCTTTGGTTACTCCACCTAATGCCACTAAACCACCAAACGCGACTAATGAATCAATACCATTAATCATACCTAGCATACCAGCAGTTGCAGTACCAATAACAATGGCAACAATGACATGTTTTGGATCTTTAGCCGCAAAAGGGATGGCTCCTTCCGTAATACCAGCTAACGATAAAAAGAAAGCGGTAATACCAAACTCTTTTTCTTCTTTGCTGTATTTTGAGCGTGAAATAATTAATGATGATACCGCCAATCCCAATGGAGGAATAGCACAGCACATACGAAATACCCCATTTGGACCATAAACTCCCTCAGCCATAGCTGCTAAAGTAAACGCGGTTGCCGCTTTGCTACAAGGACCGCCCATATCCAATGCAGCTAATATGCCTATACCAATACCTAAAAATGCCGCGTTAACCTCTGACATACCTTTTAAGGCGGCTACCATTGCTTTAACAAACCACTCAAGAGGATAAGATAAAACATAAATATAAATGGGTGCCATAACCAATAAAGTTACTGTAGGTATTATCATCACGGGCATCACTGACGCAATTACTGGATGCACTTTAACTGTTTTAAACCATTTAACAAAATAACCAGTTAAAATACCAAAAATCATGGCGCCAATAAAACCTGTACTGACTTGATTTACACCAATTGGATTATTAACTACATATCCCATAATAAATGCCGGCGCTAAAGCGGCATTACCACCTATAGAATAAGCCATATAAGCTGCCAGCACAGGGACCATCATGGCAAAGCCATATAATGCAACTTGTTTTAAATCCGCAAAAAATTGATTACTTGGCAAAATAGTGTCATTAGCCACATCACCAGTCATTAATACAATAGAGAAAAGGATTCCTGATGCGATAATTACAGGTAAAAATTTGCTAATACCAGTATTTAATGCTCTAAATATTTCAGTTCCAATGCTATCTTTAACAACTTTTGTCGATATTATTTCGGCATTATCAAAAATATGGACAGTATTTTTAACCGCTTCACCCGTACTAACTTTAATAATGTTTTTATACGGTTCAAGCCTATCGGCATTTTCAATTGAAATATCAGAGGCTAATATAATGACATCAGCCCGTTTAAGATCTTGTTCTGTTAATGAATTTTCAATACCTGCCGCACCTTGAGTTTCAACTTTATAATCCCAGCCACGCTTCTTCGCTTCATTTTCAATTTTTTGTTTAGCAATATAAGTATGTGCCATGCCTGCTGTACAAGCACAAATTGCAACAATCTTCTTTTTATTCATATAGACCTCGAATCTTATTTGCTACAGATTGAATATCAATTTTAAGTAAATCTTGAATAAAATCATCATCAGCTAGATTGGATGCTAATTTAGCAATAATGGCTAAGTGTTCTTTATTAGCATTTTCTGGTGCACCAATCAAAATGACTAATTTTACTTTGTTGCCATTATTCCAAATAATGCCATCAATATATTTTCCAACAACTATAAAGGGCATTTTAACCACAATGCTTTTAGCGTGAGGTAAAGCGACATCTGGCAACACACCCGTTTCCATTTCTTGTTCATGAATCATTACATCTTCAAAAAAGGTTTTGACATCAGTTAAATATGCTTGGCTAGTTTCAGCCATTAAATTAATCACTGCTGATTTTTGATTGACAATATCACGGGTTAAATCAACCGATAAAACAGGAATAGATAACATAGATAGATCCTCTTTTTGATAATAGGTTTCCGCAATGGCTTAATTTTCACTCTATACTGTAAATTTAATATACAATAATTTATATACACTCACATGGATTTTGCCTAGCAAATATTAGATATCGATCACAAATATGAAAATTGAAACTTAAGCTTTAACCAAGCAATTTGAATTTAATTAACCTAAAATAACTAGTGACATGGTTTAAAGCTTATAATCTACACGCTTTAATAATTTTTACTAAAAATTAGCTTGCATAATTATTATAATGTGGCAGAATTCCTTGCCGCTTTCAGCGGGTAAAAAGGCAAAACTATACTTAGTAGTTTTTTATTGTTTTTTGGGACAGAGGAGTAAAGTTAATCATGTCCGCAATAAAAATGAAACGAGTTTTAACCACACCTGCATTAATTGCATTTGGTTTAGCTTATATGGTTCCTTTGGGGATCTTTACCACTTATGGGGAAGTCACTGTTGCCAGCAATGGACACTTACCTATAGCCTATATTATCACCCTTGCTATGATCTTTTTTACAGCATTGAGCTATTGCCGAATGGCAAATAAATTGCCCATTGCTGGTTCTGCTTACACCTATGTACAACGTACTTTTGGTGGAAAAGTTGGATTTTTGGTGGGTTGGGCACAAATTCTTGATTATTTGTTTTTACCAATATTAAATTATTTGGTACTTGGTATTTATCTTAACGAAGCGTTTCCAAGCATTCCCGCCCATGTATTTGTGCTGGCATCATTGCTTAGTGTTAGTTTTTTAAATTACCTAGGGATTAAATTAATTAATTCAGTAAATTTCACCTTAATTATCGTACAAATGATATTTATTGGGTTATTTATCTTTTTAACATTGACTAATATTAATTTAACGCCAGAAGCAATGATAAAACCTTTACAAGTCAATGCTGGTGATTTTAGCGGCTTGATGTCAGGAGCAGCAATATTATGCCTTGCTTTCTTAGGCTTTGACGCCATTGCCACTTTAGCTGAAGAGTCTAATGATGCACAAAAATCGCTACCAAGAGCCATTATATGGACAGTTCTTATTGCTGGTTGCATATTCTTAATTGTCTCATATTGTGCTCATTTAGCTTATCCTGAATGGACTGATTTTATAGATAATAAAGATACTGCAAGTTTAGATGTCGTTCGCCGTGTTGGTGATATGAGCCAACTAGGTGGAAACTTTATGTATAACTTCTTTCAAGCGGCCTATTTAACTGGTGTTTTCGCCTCAGCAATGACAGCACAAACCAGTGTCTCTAGAATTTTTTATGCAATGGGGCGTGAGGGTGTGTTACCAAAACAGATCTTCTATAGAATTCATCCACGTTTTAGAACGCCTTATTTATCAATTATCTTTGTTGCTTGTTTTTCATTACTATCATTAGTATTAGAGCTTAGTTTAGTTGTTTCTATGATTAGTTTTGGCGCATTAGTTGCATTTACTTTTGTTAATTTATGCGTAATTAAAAGCTACCTAGGCGGAAACGCAAAGAAAACAGTACCAATGCTTTTAAAATATGGTTTAATGCCTACTATTGGTGTTTTACTTTCATTATGGTTATGGACAAGCCTTGAAACGACAGCAATGACCGTCGGTTTAATTTGGTTGGCGTTTGGATTCTGTTATTTACTTTATCTAACTAAATGTTTTACTAAATTATTACCATCAATTGATCCTAATGAATTGAATTCAATCATTAAAGATTAATTTAATCTTTTTAAATAGGTCTACTTAAAAGTTTAGTTACGTCTTTTTTAAAAATGATTCCGTCGACTAAAGTCGACGGAATAATGAAGTATTTGGTATTAGCCTGATTAACTCAGTTAATTACTCACCAAAACCAGTAGCAAATAATTCACGAATTTCATCCATTGCTGCTTGTTCATCTTCACCATCACAGATGATTTCAACGGTTGAACCGCCTTTAACACCAGCTCCAAGTAAACCCATCATGCTTTTTAGCTTAATTGCTTTGTCATTATAAACAAGCTCAATTGATGATTTATAGCGACCGGCTAATTTAACGAGTGCTGTAACTGGGCGAGCATGTAAGCCTGTTGAGTTTTTAACTACCATTTGTTCTTTTAGCATAATAAAGTCCTTATTTCTATCTTAATGTTAATACAATACTTGTATTTATATCATAAATTAAACTGTTTTGCTCTTTTTTTACGTGTATATTTTTTAATTTATCTAAACTGCTTGGTTATCTACAGTTAACATAAGGTTATACCCAAAAATAGCGCATAACATGAAAAAAGATAGGTGCAGTAAAACAGACAGAATCAAGACGATCAAGCACACCACCATGACCACCAATTAGCTTTCCCCAATCTTTTACACCTCTATCACGTTTAATGGCAGACATAACCAATCCCCCCAGAAAACCTAGTAACGTAAGCATAAGTGAAATTAAACCAGCTTGTATAAAGCTAAAAGGGGTTATCCAAAATAAGCAAGCACCTAGTAAACTTGCTGATAATATTCCACCAATAAATCCTTCAATGGTTTTAGATGGTGATAAATTCGGGCTAATTTTGCGTTTGCCAAACAACTTACCAAATACGTATTGCAATACATCAGAAAGTTCAACAACTAACACTAAATAAGCAATTAATAAAAGGTTACGATCTTGATAATTATCAATAGGTAATGTTAATAGTGCTGGTACACAAGAAATACTATAAACCGTAATCATTACCCCCCATTGCACTTCAGCGATTCGTGCTAAAAAATTATCTGTTGAGCCGGTTATTGTTGCCAATATCGCTAATAATAAAAAACCATAAACAAGAATAAAAATACTAAACAATCCATACCATGATATAGCCACTAAAATATATTGCACGGGTAAAGCAATACAATAAGCAAATATCAAGACATAAAAATCATAACGATTAACAGGAGTTAAACTGAGAAATTCGCGTAATGCAATGCCTGATGCGACAAAGAATAAAAAAATAACAGCTAATTTTCCTATTAAAAAAGCAATACCAATAATTGCCACCATCACCCACCATGCATTGATGCGAGTATTCAGGTTATCAATGACTTTATTAGGGCTATTAAGTCGTTTTTTTAACAACCAACCAATAATAGAAGCCATCACAAGTAAAATACCGATACCAACAAACAATAATAAAGTATCTTTTTGATAATTAGACATTGTTGTTTTCCTTTATTACTTGTTTAATATGACGGTACATTTTAACTAAACGCTTATTAACATAATTGGATAATGCCACTGATCCATGCGCCTATTAACAACATGATTTGTATTACTAACACAATAATTTGTTGTTTAAATAGCTTTAAGGTTCCTTGTTGACGCTCGGTAATAGTTCGTGTTGCTAATTGCTTAGATTTAATTAAATGAAAGTCCATTAATGCATTATCTAAATCAATAAGTGTATTGATTAAGCATTCATTGCTGGTAGCTAAATAATCAAATAACTTTTTGTCAAATTTGATCCGTAATGCATAATAAACACCCACTATTCCCATAATAAAGGCCAGAAAATAAAAAACAGTTGATAATAAACTGCTATTAATCATTCCACTTGTTATCAACGCAAAAAATAAGGCGATAATGGTTAATAGTAACGAAAATATACCGATAGGCAAGCTGATAGAGAGTATACTACAAAATGTCACCAACGATGTTTGACTAACTGTTGCTGTTTTTGTTGCTATTCCTGCATCATCGTGATTTAACATATTTATTCTCTTCATGTTATTTTTGCATACCAATTCGACAAAATTAATTGTTGTTTAGCCGTAATAACCACGTTATGACGATATAATTTTACCTTAGCTATAGCCTCATTTAAGCTAGTTACTCTTTGGGTCATTAATAACCAAGCAATAATTGCCGTAGCACTGCGTGAATACCCCAACGCACAACAGACTAATAATTTGCCTTGCTTATGATATTGTTCAATAATTTCGGCTGCTTGTTGACACTCATCCATGGTAAGTGGTGTCATATCCAATACTGGAATCAATTTATAATGACCATTAAATTGAGTTATTGGTAATTCAGCACAAAGATCTACAATCGACGTAAACTGGTTGGCTTGTAATGTCTTATTAGACGGTATACGACCTAAATAAACATTATCAATAATCAAATCCGTTGGATTATTTTTAAATGTCCATAATCGTGAATTAACCCACATAATAATAAAATAAGGCAAGTATAAAATAGTAACAGCTAAATTAAAGTGGCCATTAGTCTGTTTTTGAAACCCTGCTGCGCCAAATAATAAATAATTGAGGGAAACCAACAAAAATGCACCTGAAACCCATAATAACCATAATGCCCAAGAAGAAAAGTAGATAGCAGAACAAAACGACAATAAAAACAGTAAAAAATAGGCGCTACCCCACACATATTGTTTAGGTAATTGATCGTTTGTTATTGGCGATAAATGATTGTCTGGCCATAACCAAACACAAAAGCACCCTACCCAAAGCCCAGTTGGGATGTCAAAGAAATGATGTTGCCAAGTGGTTAATACTGATAAACCGATCAATAAACACCAAATATGCAAAATATAGCGCCATATTCCTCGAAAATAACGGGCGTAAAATTGCCATAAAATAATCAATAAGGGAATATGAAGCGATGGTGCTTGATTAAAAGGTTTATCAAATCCCATTAAAATATCAAATAATAGCCCCGATAATCCATCTAATACAGGGCGCTCAAAAGAATACTTTAGCGGAAAGATCAAAAAGCAAGCTATGCAAATAATCTGAGCAGATAAAAGACGAAAACAGAGAATTTTTAGTGTTCGATAAGAACTAGCCAGCAAAATTGCAAGCCCATACATACAGTCTATCGACCAATAAGGTATGATAGACCAAGGCCATAAAGGAATTGATCTTTCCCATTCAAAAACGATACTTCCGACATCGTTACGTGTAGAAGTAAACCAGTTTGCAAAATTATAGCTAGTAAAAAAGAACACGGTCAAACTTATTAACCATATTAATTTATAAGTAATCAGCTTATTAAACCGCCATGTTACGCTAGTCATGACTAATTATTTCATTCGTTGTGCAAGTGATACAGTAAAAATGCCCCATTGATCAATACGCATGGTTATTTTTCTAAAACCAGCCGATGCAACCAATTGATCCATTTCCAGTTGCGTACGCCTGCGCATAATCCATGGCTTTCCATCTCGATGAGATGTTAAAGCTCTTGCAATAAACTCTAGCTGTGGATGCCATGGCTGATTGGTATAAATTAAATATCCTCCTTCAGGAATAGACTCAGCGAGCCCTGCTAAAGAATCACGTAACATCTGATTATCACTAAACAGTTCATATAATCCCGAAACCACAGCTAATGTGGGATTAGGTGACAATTGGGCTAATTGCTGTCGATTAAAGGCGTCTCCTTTTTCAAAACGCGCTATAGCCGTTAAGCCTTTTTCTTCTATTAATGCTCTGCCTTTTTGTACATTAATATCGCTGTAATCTCGTAATAATACAGAATTAGGTTTGTTAGCAATTTGATTAACCGTTTCTAAAATATAACGCCCGTGCCCTGCAGCTATATCAACAATATTCACATAATGGTTCTGTTCGTGTAATTTATTGATCGCTAATTTTAATAGTTCTTCAAGATGTTCTTTACGTTGCCGAATGCCTCGCCAACCAATCGATTGAAGATAGATATAATCAAAAAAACGTCCTAGTTTTGATGTTCCTGATGGTTCATTACGATAAACATAATCAAGTGTGCTGCCCGAATCAAATCCAGTATCAAACCCTAGTTTGATCCCATCTGAGAGTTTACTTGTATATTTTAAATTAGCTTTAATAAATCGCCAATATAAAGGCTTAATCCAACCTGATGGCGGCAATGTTAAATTATCAGCCTCTTGCCTTGTGTATCCCATTAAATCAGCATTGGTTAATAATGGCACGCATGGTTGATTAGCAAAACAACCAATAATAAATCGTCTTGCATAATCAATTGCTAATTTACGATCTTTTTCACCAAAAGTATCATGATAAAACCCAGGTAATATATGAAATTCTTTTTGTTCTGTACCTAAATTATTGTAAAACAGTTTTTGTTGTTTACGCTTAACGACATAATCTGAACCAGAAACTAATAACTGTGTTGGTACCGTTATCGCATTTGCATCTTTAACAATGCGATCGGACACTGCATATAAATCCAAAAGTAAGCGTACTGATATTGGTCGTGTTATTAATGGATCTTCTGTGAAAGATTGTGCTCGCTCAGCATCATGTGTCAGCAATTTAGGTTTTACATAACTATTAACAAAAAAGTTACCTTTCAAGTTATACAGTAATTTTAAACCAGGCACAGCTAATGGTACATATAATTTTATGTCAAAAGCTGGCGAACCAAGTACTAAAGCACGAATATTTGGCACATAATCATGTACCCATGCTGAAGCGATAACCGCCCCCACACTTTGGGCTATAATAGCAATATCTTCTTGGCATATATCATACTCATGCATAATATGCTCAATAAAACAGTTTGCATCTTTAATTAAAGTCGCAAAATTAGGAGCATCACCACGTTCACCCTCGGATTGCCCATTACCTCTCGCATCCCAAGCAAAAATCTGATAATCGGATAGATTTAACTCATCAGCTAGATGAGCAACTCGCCCAGAGTGTTCATGACCACGATGAAAAAGAACAATTGCTCTCGAAAGTTTAGCATTGCTGTCACTATCAACTGCTGGCCAATAACGGTAAAATGATTGACAGCCATCATGGCTAATAAATGTTTTTTCCTGCTGTTCACGCATAACTTATACCTTGTTATTTTTTGATTCTTGTAATCCCTTTCTGACTCTATTAATCACAGTAATTAATAGCAAAAAGGTAATAAGCAACAATAGTATATTGAGCCAATCAAGTGGCAATAAATAGGTAGCAATCCCCAAACTAATTAGACTAAACGCAAAAGCACGATCACTTTTACCCATTGGTCCATCATAACGTCGTGAACAACCAACCATCAGACCTAACACGCCAACATACTCCGTTAAAAATGATAACAAAACAATGGCTATCACCAAACTGGTTTCGACTTGATTTATTTGTGTAAAGATTAATAGCAACGCACAATCCGAAACCACATCACACATCTCATTCAAATAAGCCCCTAAATTTGATTTTTGGTTATATTCTCTTGCTAACATACCGTCAATAGCATTAAGCGCCATACGGATAAACATCCATATTGGAATAAGACCAAAAATCCATTGATAAGCGGCAAATCGACCAACAATAAAAGCGATTAAAATTGATCCAAAACCCGCTATTAGTGTTACCTGGTTAGCGGTTACATTGGCATTATAAAGATAATCGGCATAAGGTCGAAGAAATGCTTGGAATTTAGGTTTTAATTGATAAATCGACAACACGATTAATCCTTATTATAAATGCATAACTACGATTAATTTTTATAAACTATACCATAATATTGTGACTATATAATGATTAATTCAATTTAGCCATGTGGGCTTTAATGAACTAATCATACTTTCAGTTTATTTTTAATAATCTAATCAAATAGCTAAATCCCCTTTTCTAATCCTTGCTTAGCGATAGCTATCACATTCTTTAAATCAACACCTTGCGCTTTGGCAGCAAAAATGCAACCACAATAACATTGCCGATATACATCATACTCTTTGCAAAGTTCAACCGAACGCTTATAACCATTATTCTTTTTAAAATCAGAAGGAAGATAATTTACTGAAAAAAGCTCTTGAATTTCAAATCCAAGATCATTAATTTTTTGACTATTTTTTTTAGGGCTAAGCGTTAATGCACTAGCAAAATAATCGAATCCCAATTCTTGGGCTTTAATCGCTGCTAAGTCTAAACGCATTTTGTAACAAATATGACAACGCTCGCCACCTTCTGGAGCATCACGTAAATGGCTAACTTTCTTAATAAATTCCGCTGGCTGGTAAGGTGCTTCTAAAAATTGCACATTATTACCTGTTTTTTGATTAAAATCAGCAATAAATTTTTGTTGAACCATACTACGATGCTCATATTCAACTCGAGGATGAATATTTGAATTTGCAAAATAAATGGTAATATCCGCATACTGGGCTAAATACTCTAAAACATAGGTACTACAAGGTGCACAGCAACTATGAATCAATAATTTAGGCCGCACCGATTTAGATTGCCAATGAGCTATCACCTCTTTTAATACAGAATCGTAATTTACTTTATTATGTGGATTTAATTTTTCTAGAATATTTTTAGCATTGATTAACATGAGGACTCTTTTATTTATTATTTTGATGAATAAAGTCTTTATGGCGCGCTATGATATAGATATATATACTGCGACACAAGATCAATACTTAAATCTTCATATTGAAATGTATAATTTACTTAAAAGATTTTGCTAAAAAACAAATTAATTGATATGACCACAAATAATTTAATTTAAAAAAATTGCAATAATAGATCATTTGTAAATAACCAAATGGTATAGAAAACTGAATATTTTTTACAAAATATAATAAAAATAAAAAATAGTTAAATCAATTTTGTTAATACATTGAATAAATATTATAAAACGGATATATAACAGTATTTAGCTTTCTTTACTAGCATTTGCTATCATTGCCTTTTGCACGTACCGCTTTTCTAAAATAAAAGCGATACCAAAATAGACAATAGTTAATATCCACAAATGCCAATATTGCTGGCTAAATTCAGAAAAGCTTGCGCCCATTTGGTTAATTTTTACCGAACCGACTATAGCGGGTACTGCAGGAAATATATCACCAATCAAATGAAATAAAGGGGGCATTAATTCTTTAGGCCAAGAAATCCCCGTAGTAAAAAATACAATCATACTTGATGGTAAAATTAAGCAAAATACATCGCTCACCGTATGGATAAAATGTGATAAAACTTTACCTAATGATGCGGTAGCCAAAATAAAGGGGATAATAAACGATAAAGAAACAAAAAGATGACTTAGGCGAGGTAAGTCATACCAATAGTTTGCAACTACGGTATAAATAATAAAATAAATCAAATAAAGTATTAAGTAAGTGAATAGTTTACCTAAAAGTAGTAATAGTGCAGAAGATGCTGCATCCTTCTGCTTGTGAATGAAAGCCATTTCAAAATGAGAATTTTTACTAAATAGCCGACATAATGTACTACCAATAAGTAATGTTTGATTTAAAATCAAAATAAAAGCTGCTGGAATGATATAGGTTGCATAGCCTGATTGAGGATTAAATAGGCTAATTAACTGAGTATTGAAAGGTGAAACATTATTAGTTGCTACTGCTGGATCGACGCCTTGTGCTATTTTACGTAAAATTGAAATCTTAGCACCAAAATTACTGGAAACAGTGTTAATTGCAGTTGCGACATTACTATAAATTAAAATATAGCTTGCATCACCATAATAGGAAATAGGACTAGCTTTTCCCTCTAAGATATGTTGCTCAAAACGATAAGGTATCAGTAATACCCCATAGATTTTACGTTCTTCTATAAGCTTTTTAGCAGTCTCTAAATCCTCAATATGCAAGTCTATTTTAATCGATTTATTGGCATCGATTTGCCTTACTAACTCTCGACTATAGTTAGTATTATCTTGGTCGATAACTGCAATAGGTACGTCACGTATAGCTTCATTCAAATAAGGTTGTGGATAAAAGAAGAAATAGATAAATATCCCAACAAACATGACGCTAAGTATTGCCTTGGTTTGGAAAATACGTTTTAATTCATCGTAGGAAATTAATAATAAAGATTTAATCATATTAACCGCCTACGTATCTTTCGTAGCACAAGAGTAATAAGAATTGACATCACGCTAAATTGGACAAATAAATAAACAAATGGTTCTAATGAAGTAATAAAATTTGGTTTTCTTAATGTTTGATCAAGCCGAATTTGTATATACCATGTTACAGGTAATAAAGCCCCCCAAATATAAGCAAAAGCATTCATTGAAATACGGGGGAATATAAGCCCTGTAAACCCAAAACAAGGAGATGCAAGTAAACTTGCACCGCCATAAGCTTGTGCTAATGTTGAACCAACTAGACCAAAAAAAATCCCATACAGGCATGCCGTTAAAATAAACCCCATACTACCAAGCTGAAGTAATACAAAATGCCCATTTAGTGGTAAATTAAAGTAATTAATTAACACCGTGTCAAATAGAATAAGACAAAATAAAAAATAGATAAAATAGGGAAAGATACGCCCCAATAAAAAGATAAAAATATTATGATTAGCTAATTTTAACGTTTGCTGATAGCTTGTTACAGAAAAACGATCGCGAGTGATACTTGTGACCATTACCATCATCATAATAATCTGAAGTATAGTAGGAATCAACCCACTAATTAATGTGTATAAATAATTTAATGTTGGATTATATAAAGGATGTAAACTAACTGGCACTGATTGCATTTGGCCTTGCGCAACTGATGAAGCAACCCCTTTTTCTAATAACTCTTGCAATACTATTTGACTATTAGCTGCTTTCAATGCAGAGCTCATCGACCGAAAAATAATAGTACCAGCAGACATATACTGATTATTATAAAAAGCCACTACTTCTGGCTGATGACCTGCTATAAGATCTTTTTCAAACTTTGGCTGAATAAAAAGCACAGCATAAACATCACCTTTGATCAAAGCATGTTTGGCTGAAAAAAGATCTTGATAACGTTTAGTCACCTGTAACTGTGGCGAAGCAGCAACTTGTTGAATTAATAAGCGTGATGATTTAGTTGTATCTTGATCAACAACAGCGATAGGTACCTGAGTAATAACACCTGCATTATACATGTAAAGAAATAAAAAAATAAGTAATAAAGGATAGATCAAAATCAATAAAAATAAAAAACGTTGTTTAATTAATTTGTTGATTTCCCATCTCATCACTTGTAATAATGAGTTAGACATTAATGTCGTTTCCTTTGTGTAAAATCTCCATATAAATTATGTCAGTGAGATTGCCACTTTGTTGTGACACTCATTCCTGGGCGCAGACCTAGTACCTTATTTATTGGTTTTGCACGCATTTCAAAAGTTTTTAGGTCAAAGTCACCCGTCGCTTTAGTCGCTTGCCAATTGGCATATTGTCCTAAAGCATTTAAGACAGTTACTTTAACATCAATGACTTGATTATTTAATGCTGGTACCTTTACCTTGAACGTATCACCGACTTTAAGATCACCTAATAAATCTTCACGAATATTAAAGGTAAACCAAATATCATTCAAATCAATGATAGAATAAAGTGGCGTTCCAGGGCTATATAATTGCCCTACTTCAGCAACACGGGTTGTAATTTGACCATTAATTGGCGAAACTAAAGTTAATTCATTTACATCAGCGTTGACTTGCTCAAGTGCTGCCTTTGATTGTTCAACCTGTACATCGGCTAATTTTTTCTGTTCTACACTGCTACCATTTTCGGCTAATGCTAGGTTAGCTTTAGCTGCCTCATGGGCTTTAATAGCCGCTTGATATTGGTTAAACGATTCATCGTAATTTTGCTTGGAAACTGTTCCATTTTTAACTAAGCGATTAATTCGTTCATAACTGGTTTGCGCTAATAATAAATCAGATTTCGCTTTATCTAACTGTGCCTTTTGCACATCAATTGTTTCTGGTCTAGTACTATAAGTATTATCTCGGCTTGCCATTGCCACTTTTAATTGGGCTTCAGATGTCGCTAACTGCGCTAATAATGCTGGATTTGAAAGATTAAGAAGAACATCGCCCTGTTTAACATTATCCCCAACATCATAATTAAATTGAATAACTCGACCTTGTACTCTAGCCGCCACATCAACACGGCTAGATTCAACCTCACCTTGTAATATAATGGTATTAGGTTGATTTACAAAATATATAATTATAACCATGGCAATAACAGCCATGATTGCTACAATCAAAGAAAGGCGTTTTTTATGCATAAAATTGTGCTTATAAATGATTAGGAAAAACTAAAATAATGTTACTAGGAATATAATATAAAGCCAAATATTAAAATACGCAATAAAATGTGACTTTATATGAAGCACGGTGTTTTTCATATTTGGAATGATTTTTGAAAATATTTGTTCTTAGTGAAAGTTGAATCATTAACTTTAAAATTTATTTATTGAAAAAACATTGAATCATAACACACTAAAAAACTCGCCATCTAAATATAGATACAACGCTAAGCTTTCGGACAATAATTTGCGATATCTAAAATTTTATTTTAGCTATTTCAACAGTAAAGGGGTAGAACTACATGGTAATAACAACACTACTCTATTTACTATTTTTGATTAAAAAGGCAAATTTCCTTTTATCGACGAAAATTGCTCAATATTAACACCAAGGGATTTAAAATAATTAACAGCATCAATAATATCAGAGAATTTTTTAATTTGCTCAATGCCATAATCCTCTATAACGTCCATCTTACTTTCAATGATATAAAAAAGGTAAGTGCTATAAAATCCGCTTTTCTTTTTCAATGCATATTGAAAAAAATAGCGCTCTCCATTCATTTCCTTTATTTCATCACATCCCCTGACTTTACCTTTTTCAATAGCGGAAAGTAAATTTTTGATTAAAAGATTATCCATCTAAAAGTACCCAACAGTTTACTACCCAAAGGTTAGTATTTTGTTATGTTAAGATAAAAGTTTGCTCTACTACATTTTTCAATCTTTAGATTATTGCGAATTCCAGCAAAATTAGTCATCAACTACATATAATCAACCCAATAATGGATCCAAGTAAGGTTAGCACAACAATCATTTTCCTTTCAAAATGGCTGTGAGTCAGTTTGAAACGAAAAGCCTGCATTATAACTAGTATTAGCCCCAAGATTGCCATTACTAGACCTATATTACCAGAGCTATCTTTTGGCAATTTAGTCATGGTATTATCCATTTCTTGCATCCAATCGTATTTGCTAGAACCCATAACTAATAAGATAAAAATGCCGGCTAAGTAAATCACATAGTGTATAATAGCAATAATTTTTCTCATATAAATAAGCTTGTAAAGTTGGTTAGAATTAAGTAGAAAGTGACCATAGCTTATTGATTACTTTATTTGGATAATGGGATAGATCTTTTTCTCAATTACAAAAACGTTTACTATTTTTAATTCTCTACAACTATTATTTATTGTAGCGCCGAAAAACAAAGTTGAGTAAAAAATCGTAATTAAATCTAAAAATACTAGCGTTATCAAATAAATAGCAGATAAGTAAAGCTGAACGATTTAAACGCCATCCTAAACGTTCATAACTACTTATAACATACTTCACATTGACCAATTACATCAAACACATGATCATAAGTACTTAAGATATAATGTTCATCAGATTCGGTATCAAATACTTTATCAAAACAAGATTTTTTTACCCATTGATATTTTGATTCATCAATCATCGTAATAGTTAAACTTTTTATATCTTTGAACTTAAAATAAACTAAAACTTCACCACTTAGCCCATTATTTAATTGACAAAAAGATAAATCAAGAGAAGTTACTATCTCTAGTTCCAGAGGATATATATCTAATATGACATTTTTTAGAATAAAGGCATCTCTTCCATATACTTCACCATATAGAGTCTTAATAGCCTGATTATTTATTGTTAGCACCTTACTTTTATCCTTGCTTATCCATTTTTGTTAAAATTATTAGATATCATACAATTTTTTTAAGGATAAGGATAAGGTAAAATCAAAAATGGTTAAACTTTATCTGCAAAAAAAATCACACAGTAATTTAGCCGAAGAATATGATCTGGCATCCCTGCACTTTAGACCACTAAATAAATCAAGCAAAGTGGCTCATTCAAACCTACAGATCATCACAACCAGAAGAAAATAATCTGTTTGCATTACACAAAAAGCTTAAACAGTTGCAAATGGGAAATGGCATCCTAAATGCAAACCAATATCGTTATTCTGGTTACCTGATATAACTACTTAGAGGGCATTAAGAAATTAGGCTCATATTGTCAGGTTATTTTCCTCCTGTAGAATTTAACAAATCGCTTCCCCCTTAATTTTTTTTGCAAATGAGTTGCCATTCCAAAATATTGTAAATTTTAGCTTACTTATTCCTGTGCTTCTGCCCATAACAATTACCATACATAATTATAGAGATGAATTCTATATGCTTGACAACACTTATAATCTTTGCATAATTGCAGTCTAACATAAAATTAAATGATGATTTATGCCAATATTTTAATAAGGATTTATCAATGAAAAAAATACTAAAGATAGGTGTTGCCTCTTTGGTTTTAATTGGCACTTTGCACACTGCTAATGCCTATGAAATTACTTGCCCAATAGCGGTGAAAGTTAAATCTGCTCAATTTGATATTGATAGTGGTCCTGACGGTTGGGAAGTTTCAGAAAAAAGAAATGAGCGTAAAGTACTTAATGCCGCAGGTATTTATTCCGATAAACCTGTTAAATTAATTCAATTAAAACCTGAAGTAGGTATTATTGATGGCAAAAAATATGAGTCGACTTGGAACGTTAATACCATTTATGATAAAGAGGGTAACTGGATTAGCTGTGGCTATAATAGCGACGAAGTGCAATTAATAAAGAAAATCGATCCATCAATGAAAAGCTGCTGGATGACTAGTTCAAAAGATCAATTCGATAACCCACAAATTGTATTTAAGTGTAGCACGAGTGAATTACAAGAAATTCATTAAACATATAACTAATTTTCACTCGTAGTAAAAGATTAGTAGAGTGACAAGCTATAAACTATTTCCCGAAAAATGCAAAATCAAATTTGAATACAGAAAAAATATCAGCTCATTAAACAAAATTAATATAGCAAGCGGTGAAAAACGATGTTTTATCTGTATTAAAGCGCTTTATTGAGCGCCATTTTTTTGTTAATGGCAAGCGCAACATAATGAGACAGAAAGCTAAATATGAGTTTCTAAAAGGCTAAAAGTTAGAAATAATTAAACTAAATAGATAATCGTAAGAAGAAAAGTATAACAACTCAATAGCGCTAAAACCATTATTTCTTCAACGGACATAAATGCTTATCAAAAAAGCTTAAAATAAGTATAAAATGAATAAAGATAGTAAAGAGAAATATAACTGCACAATAGTGCTATTGCTAATATTGCACAAATAAACTTTAACAATTTATTTTCACATGCAAAAACTATAATTATACTCAATACAAAAACAGCCAAATACACCCACCAAAAAACAATCAGTGATGATAAAAATACATCGAGAATATTGAATGGTATAGTCATAAACGAACTTATTTGTTAAATATAAATAATCATTTATATGGTGGCCCCTACTGGACTTGAACCAGTGACCAATCGATTATGAGTCAAATCAACCAACTAATCGATTTTAATGTTTAATTAATTTCTACGTATTAATAAATCTCATAATGGAGGGATAGATATTGTTGACAAATAATAAATAAATTAAAAATTTTGTCAACATTAATAATCATCCATTATTGTATAATTACTGTATGTATTACTACTAGTATTCTATATCAATTACATTGAATACTAGTAGTAAACCATTATTGAATAATTTTCATAATCAATAAACAATTATTTATATAATTAACCATTATTTTAATTGATTAAAATGCTCATCTAAACAAGATCTTAATTGATTATGATCTGTTACTATATATTCTAATGTTGTTGACAACGATGAATGCCCGAGTAACTCCTTTACTAATGTTACATTTCGATCTGGTTGTTTCATCAGATTTGTTGCTAATGTATGCCTGAACCTATGTGGGCTAATTTTAACATTGCAAACTTTTGATAATCGCTGAAAAAATGCATCTATTCGATCAAAATTCATTTCTTTGTAAAAATCACATTTATCATTTTTAAAATGATAAATATTAAATAGTTGCATGTTCGGTTTTTTATTTAATATTTTTAATTGTTTCTTTAATTCAACAATATCGTGAAAAACATCGTCAATTAGTGGAATTTCTCGTTCGTTATGAGTTTTCGATCCCTCTTCTCTTAAAAAAAGTTTTTTATCTTTATCATTAATATCACAAATACGAATATGCAACAATTGATTACGTCGAATACCTGTATATTGCAAAATTTTAATCAGTGTTATCCAGAATTGGGCGGGATAACAAAAATCTCTTGGTGATTCTTTTAGCTGTTTTTCTTTAAGAAAACTTAAACAAATATCAATATCTGCTTGTGATATAGTCTTTTTGGCTTTCTTCCCTGGTTTTATTAACATCTTATCAAATGGATTTTTTTTTGAATAACTAAGCCATGTTCTATACCAAACCCCATCAGTGCTTTAAAATGACGACAATAACTATTCCACGTTACATTTTTACATTGTCTGACTTCCAAAATATGGCCTCTAAAGTTTGATACTGTTTTATGATTAATTGAGTTAATATCTGTAAAATCTCTATTAAAAAATCGAGTAAATGCTTCAATATACCTTTGATAATTATAGATAGTTTGTTTACGCAATTGTTTAAATTCTAGATACACTATGAGCAATTCCTGCCAAGACATTTTTTCTTTTTTTGTTTCCATAAATACTCCTGATTTTCATTTTCTCACTAATTGTTTTTATAAATGTTAACATCATGAATTAATGTTAGATGTGGATTATCAGGGAAATTATTCTCAATAGCAAATAACGGCTTGTTATCAATTAAGTAACCTTTGATAAAAGTATGGCTTTTTCTTTTCCCAGAAATTAGGCACTTCCAGATATTAAATCCTTCATCACTAAATTTTATATGAATTTTCAACTCTTGGAATTCACGTTGATATTGTTTCCAATTACTATCATCATCATTACCATGCATATATAAACTGTATTTCCTAAAAATTTTGGGAGTTATCATGAATATTTTGCCGTCAACAGTATGAATACATGCGTTCTGATTATTAACTGGTAGTTTTTTATCAATAATTTGACTCCTAACCCATTTAAAAAATGGGTGATTATAGATATCATCATTATCTAATGTGTTAAAACTACACTCATTTGAAATAGAAATATTATTATTTTTTGAATCATTCCCTTTTATCTGACGGTCCTCTTTGGAATTGTCGCAATCATCATGATTATCAGCCATATCCACATTGGAAAATAAACTAAATATTGTATCTTGCATTATAGAGGCTTTGTCATCTACAGACTCAGATACAATGTTTAATTTTGGCTTTTCATCAGCTTCGGCAGGAATTGCAGGAATCATAAGATCATTTTTTTCAACAGCTTCAGCTTCTGTCAGTGGAGTGATTGAACCTTTAAATGGTTCTGGAGCATTAGTAATATTATGAAAAGCCACATTAGCAGGTATACGGATAAGTGTTAATTTTTCAGCAATCCAACCACTCTCCTCAGATTCAATTTTACACGGCCAAATAGTTTTATCTTCATTTGCTATTGCTATCCCGTGCTCTTTTAGTATATTAAATATTTTTGCATTATCAGTCGGTATATCAGTTATACCATTTTGCAACAAATTAGCTTTCATTTTATCGGTGAATGACTTACTGATAACCCAAACATCTTTCCCATCAAACCAGCCATCGCAAGCTTTTGGACCATTCAAAATTAATTCCGATTCAATTAAATACCTTATCGAAACTATCATTTTACTCATTAATGATACTGGTTTGCTCAGTATTTTTGTTGGATCTCCACCTAGGTTATTCGATACAGAAAACATATCTGCTTTTTGTATAATTTCAGATAATACGCCAGCTTTTTCAGTGCGACCAGAACATAAACTTAAAAACGATTTAAATAATTCTGGGAATTGAGATAACCAAGTGATACTCTCATCTGGTAAAATTCGTTTAATCATCAATGCAGCAGCACTCGGATGAAGAGAATAATCCCTATCTTTTTTATAATTAAACCGATACGGTAAATCTAAATTGCTTTTCCACGGATACCAGATGTTACCGTCATTCATTTCGACATGCACATCTACAACAACTTTTCCTATGTCATGTAACAATGCACCGTATACAACTGCGGCACTCCAAGCCTGAGCTTGTCTTGGTATATCTTCTGCATTAGCTCCGAGTAAATAGGATTGCCTCAACTTCAATGCATAATTTGCCACCTCAAGTCCGTGATCAATCATACCTCCAATATATGAATGATGATGAGCTTCTGACGCTGGCAATAATTGCACTATTTCAACATAATTATTGATAACATCCATGTATAGTTTATTAAACCGTTGTTGATCAATTGATACTCGTTGCCAAATTAGTGAGATCAGCTTTTTTCGAGAAGGTGTATCAAGCAATTCTGTTGCCGATTTTGGAATATACCAGTCTTCCAATGATGATGAATTCTCATTATTGATACTCTCATGTTTATTTTTAACAATTAACTTTTTTATGAAATGAAACATAATCACTACAATTTTTAAATACCTGTATATTTATCAATATAAACTTGGTGAACCATATTTAATATAGAAAAATAAATATTCATCAAAATATTTTATTGCGGATTTTTACTTAATTAGTATAATTAGTTTGTTTCTTCTACTTTTTTAGTAGCAAACAACGAGAAGATGATCGTTAATTCTCAGACGTAGCCAGTAAAATGGGACGTTCCTTTTTTAAGGTGATCACGCACTAACAACCAACAAACTCACTGTTTTTTCAGGTTGGTGACATCTATTTTGATGTTGAGTTATTTTAGACTATCACATTCACATATTGAGGTATACTCAATGTCTTATGCAATTACTTTTGACTTCGATACAAGCAGGTTAGAGCACTATTATCCTGGTGCATATACTAATGCTTATAAAGAAGTTAGAGATGAGTTAAAAAAGCTTGGTTTTGAATGGAAGCAAGGATCTGTGTATTTTGGTAATAGTAGTATTAATGCAGTAACTTGTGTTTTAGCCGTTCAACAATTGGGACAAACGTTTAGTTGGTTTACACCTTCATTGAAGGATATTCGAATGCTAAGAATTGAGGAATACAATGACTTACTTCCAGCATTGGTGCAACAACGAGAACTAACTCATGCCTCATTAGAAAAAAATGAGATCCAAAATAAAACAAGAAAATTATTTTAAATAAGTAATTAATTGTTTTTATCACTCACCCATAGGGGAATATTTTCTCCTGTGGAAAGTATTCTCCTTTTTATTCAACTTTTAATTAGGAGGATATCCATGTTAACTAACGAATACATACTTCTTTCAACAGAATATTTTATGGCTTTAATTAATTACGAAGCAACTATTCCTGAAGATGTATCATTAAGTTCAATCATTCAAGAATACTTACATAAGTCTTAATACTGGCTATGTTCTAATTAATGTCGCCAAGAGGAGATATTCACTTCTCTTGCGTGAGTGATATCTCCTAATTTGTTGTTGAGGAGGTTTATTATTATGAGATGGTATTCAGAGCGTAATATTCATACTAAATCTGAGTTAATTAATTTATTAATTGCTCCTGTTTATAGTGAACATTATGAAGAAAAAACATTACAATTTCATGTTTGTAATGACTATATTCATGGAGTAACCATATTATGGTCATTAATTGAATTTAATGTCATAAACGATTATCGAAACATTTTACTGGCAGGTAAATACCGTTATATAAAATGTAATTTGATTAAAAAAATTGACGAGGATTGGAGCTATTCATGTTATTGTGAATTATCTTTTCCTCCTTATTATTCATGTCCACTTAATTACCTTGAATTAGCTAATTTAGAAGTAAATCAAGAATGGCGAACTCAAGTTAGAAATTATCATCAACTACAAAAATAGTTTTCCTATTTCTATTTTCTATTTAAACCAACTTACTTTATTACGCATAAAGTGGTTGGTTTACTTTTACTTTTTATACTGGAGCATTAATATGATTTCAATACCTGGTGAATTAGTCATTACGACCAGAACGGGGAGATATGGCAATTTTAATGTCGCAAAGCTTTTTACGTCTATTGGTGAATTTTCTTTAAAAGATAATAAATTATTGGATCAGTATGAAGCTGGAAAATATGAAGGGTCGTTTGTTATTAAACAAATCAAATCTTCTTCATATAGTTATGGCAATCGTGTTGTTATTGAATGTTGTGCGTATATTGAAGATATGGATCTAGTTAATTCATCTAAATTAGATGAAGCAGATTCAGAAAAAATACATGTATCAGAAGACCCTATTTGTCAGACTGAGTCATCTGAAGTTCAGAAAGTTAATACTGAACATCAACATGAAGAAACTATGGCTACCTCAGGTTCAGGTGATGCAGAACTGTTTGGTATTTTATGGCCGATAGGTGATCAAGTTAAACTAGATTCAACGGAGGATCGCTTAAAAATACGTTCCCAGAAAAAACGTTTAATCGAACTTGGTTACCATTTTGACTATAAAAGCCAATGTTGGAATAAATTGCCAGAACAATTTTAACTTAACTTATCTATCTCTGGGGAGAAACAGGTCTTCCTAGAGATCGTTTCTCCTTATATTGATTTAAGGAGAAACTTTAATGAGTAACATTCTTACATTACAAGATATTCCTGATTTGAAATGTGATTGTTGTATTGCGAATAATGACTCCGAACTGATTTTTTTATCTGTATGGGGGAAAGATACCGCAATGCAGGAACTCTTTGCAAAACTGACGATTGGCGAAACAACTAAACATGGTTTAACGGATATTAAGTTAAATCATCATCGGGTGTTTTTAGCCGAAGGAAAGCATTATGCAAAGCGCACATTGAAAGTAACTAAAACGTTATTTGGTTCGTTGATTCATGCTTTTATTTTTGATAAACGCATTATTGAGCCAAACCGTGATTTCCGTGATTTAAATTCAATGATCTCTATTTATAAGGTAGAAGATGTTTCCACTAGACATAATCGTTACTTTGATGCAATTAAAACACTTTCATCTGTACCCATTTTAGAACATTGGGCTGACGAAATTGTATCGATTGCTAAACAACAAGGAATGATTAAAGAACATAAAGCAATTGTTGGTGATATTGATGCAACAACAATCATAGTAAACGACACAATATTAACTCAAATCATGAGCCAAAAAATTCGTGATGGTATTTTAACTTTATCATAATCATAGGGAGTATTTATGGTTGCACTTATATCGCCGAGAGTGGCGCATAATTTTGCTAAAAATGGCTATTATCCAACGGATGATGCTACAACAAATGCAATTATTAGCCATTTTGTAAGAACTGATAATACTGCTATTCGAGTTTTAGATCCTTGTGTTGGTGAAGCTCGAGCAGCAAGTAATATTGCGTATTCACTTAGTCATAAAGCAAAACTATATGGTATTGAATACAATCGACATCGAGCAGAACTAGCTCAAAAATATTGTGATGTTTTGTTAAGAAGTGACTTATTTGATACCGTTATTTCACCTAATTCCTTTGGTTTATTATTCTTAAATCCACCATATGGAGATTTAACTAGTGAACATAATGGAGCAATTACAAATTATCAGAAAGACTACAAACGACTAGAGAAAATATTCTATCGTTTTACGATCCCGTCGCTTCAGTATAACGGTATTTTAGTATTAATAATTCCGTTTACTCAGCTTGATGAGATGCTTTCAAATTGGATTGCAAGTCAGTTCACTGATATTTCAATATTTACAGCTTGTGATAAACAATTCAAGCAGATTGTTATTTTAGGAAGAAAGGTTCGACAAAATGATATAGCACTTCAGGAAAAAAATGATATGAAGGCAAAATTTGAAGCTATTTTTGAAGGAAAAATTGTTCCTGATGAGATAGCTGTTACAAATAAGCCGATGTATCAAATTCCTGAGCCAGAAAGTGAAGTTAAATCTTTCTATAAACTATCATTTACTGATGAAGAGTTAGGTCAGGAAGTTCAAAAGATAGGTGGACTATGGAATGACTTTAATCTTTTTTTCAAAAAATGTTGTGAACGCAAACGCAAACCGTTGTGTAAAATGTCGGATTGGCATTTATCGTTAGCACTAGCTGCTGGTGAAATCAATGGTATTGTAAAATCCAATACAGGTAAAACTTATATCATTAAAGGTGATACTTACAAATCAAAGTCAAAAAGTGTTGAAAATACTTTGGATGATGAGGGCTTTATTGTTGAATCAAAAACAATTTTGACCGATAAATTTGTTCCTTCAATTAAGGCATGGGATTTCACTCCAAATTCAGAAACATTTGGTTCGTTATTTCTAATTTCGAACCGAGATAATGAACCTGATGAATTGTGTGAAGATGATGGATGTCTTGAAAACAATCAATACAATTTGGTTATCACTGGAGAGATTTATTTTACACAAGGAGTTAAGTCCTTAACAGATAGTGATTTTAATATGGCACTTGCTGTTTCAAAAGCGCTCAGTCGTTATGAAAAAGGTGATTGGGGTAATGATATGGATGATAGTGACAAAAAATTAAATGATCGAGTTTTAAGGCAAGGACAAAAAAATGATCGCTTATTTGCAAGTTATAAGCTTTCTGATGATAAAAAACTATGGATTATTACAGAGTGGTATGATTATAAGCAAGCTTTTATGACTACACTAATGCTGCCGAATGAGTATTAATTCTGTATTAATTAAAATATTAACCCATAAGGGATACAATCCCTTGTGGAGCTTGTATCCCTTTTTATCTAAGGATTAAAAATGGAACAAGTAACATTAAATACACAAATTGATTTAAATAGTTTTATTAATGAATTTAAAGATTCATTGTTGGATAGTTTGAATGCTTCTAACCCTCCCGTTTACCTTCAGGATGATATGTCATTTGAACGACAATCAATTATGGAACAGTTAAAACGTAAACCATTTAGTGAACAAGCTAATGTTGTACAGGCTGTTACAAAATTGTTATTAGATCAGAATGAACCAGCAGCGATTATCAATGCTGAAATGGGAACAGGAAAGACAATGATGGCAATTGCTGTGGCAGCAGTACTTCATTATGAAGCCCAGTATCGACGTAATCTTATAATTTCGCCACCTCATCTTGTATATAAATGGCGACGTGAAATTTTAGAAACGATACCAGGTGCAAGAGTATGGGTTTTAAATGGCTCAGATACGCTTGTAAAACTATTAAAATTGAGGCAAGAGCTTAAGTTAGGTATTACATCTAATGTGCCTGAATTTTACGTTTTAGGACGTGTTCGAATGCGGATGGGATACCACTGGAAACATGCATTAAAATCAAAACCTATTTACCAAAAACAAAATATTCATGGTGAGCATGGAGAAGTTAAAACAAAATACATAAAAAGAGACTGTGCCGCTTGTCCTGACTGTTATAATTTTTGTCGTGATGATGAGGGCGAGTTAATACTTTTTAGCGATTTTGTTTTGAAAGAACATCGAGCAACTTGTGTAAATTGTGGCAGTGCTTTATGGACTTTGATTAGACCATCAAGTAATAACTCAAATTCTAGCTTTAGAGACAGAGTTAAAAAATCAATGTGTCAAATTCCGACAATTGGGCCAGTGAAAGCTGAATCTCTAATTAGTAAATTTGGTGACGATTTTCTATCTGATCTGCTTGCAGATAATGCATCAGATTTTGTTAATCTTATGAATGAAGATGGTGAGTTTATTTTCACTGACAGACAAGCCATAAGAATAGAAAAAGCTTTAGCTAAACTTGAATTTGGTTTTGGCGAAGGTGCTTATCAAGCTACTGAATTTATCAAAAGATATTTACCACAAGGATTTTTTGATCTATTGATTGTTGATGAAGGTCATGAGTATAAAAATCAAGGCTCTGCACAAGGCCAGGCTATGGGTGTGCTTGCCAGCCAAGTTAAAAAGATTTTACTTTTAACTGGTACTCTTATGGGAGGATATGCAGATGATCTGTTTTTCTTACTATTTCGTGTATTAACGTCTAAGATGATTGAAGACGGTTATAAACCGAATAGCAGAGGTTCTCTAGGTTCCGCTGCGATGGAGTTTATGCGAGATCATGGAATCATTAAAGACCTATATACAGAAAAGCATGGAAATAGCCATAAAACGGCAAAAGGTAATCAGATTTCTCATCGAACACAAAAAGCTCCTGGTTTTGGGCCAAAAGGTATTTTGCGATATGTATTACCGTATACTGTATTTCTAAAGCTTAAAGATATTGGTGATAATATTCTTCCGAATTATACTGAAGAGTATATTGATATTCCAATGTCACATGAGCAACGGAGTCATTACGATAAGCTATCGAATAAACTGAAGAGTGAGTTAAGAAGTGCTTTGGTGAAAAGAGATACAACATTACTTGGTGTGGTTCTCAATACCTTACTTGCATGGCCTGACTGCTGTTTTAGAGCAGAAACAGTCACTCATCCAAGAACACGAGATAAGCTGGCTTTTGTGCCATCTGTATTTAGTGGTGATGAGGGTGATAGTTTTATTGAATGTTCGCCAAAAGAGCAATCTTTAGTTGAACATTGTTTAGCTGAAAAAACAGATGGTCGTAAAGTATTAGTATATGCAACTTATACTGGTACTCGAGATATAACTGGACGGCTTAAGCTTATTTTAGAACAAGCTGGTTTAAAAACAGCTATATTAAAATCAAATGTGTCGCCAGAAAAGAGGGAGGATTGGATCTTAGACAAAGTGGATAAAGATTATGATATTGTCATAACAAATCCAGAACTTGTTAAAACAGGTCTTGATTTACTTGATTTTCCGACCATTATTTTCTTGCAAACAGGATTTAATGTTTACACATTGCAACAAGCGGCTAAACGCTCGTTTAGGATTGGCCAAAAAAATGATGTAAAAGTGATTTATTTAGGCTATGAAAATTCAGCACAAACAAGCTGTTTAAAATTAATGGCAAAAAAAATAGCGGTTTCACAAAGTACTTCAGGGGATATGCCTGAATCGGGATTAGATATACTTAATTCTGATGATGAATCCATTGAAGTGGCTTTAGCAAAACAGCTGATTGCATCATAATAAAACAGTTATTCCATAAAAAAACGCAACATTTGTTGCGTTTTTTTAGCTATTTAAATGAAACTGGACATAAACATACTTGACGTATTACAATGTAATACATATTTTACCAAATACAAGGAAACATAACATGTCTATCGTTAGTATAAGATTGAACGAAACAGAAGAAAGTATATTTTCTGAATACGCAACTTTTCAAGGGAAAAGCTTATCTTCTTTATTTAAAGAAAGCCTTATTGAAAAAATAGAAGATGAATTAGATTTAAAACTTCTCACAGAAGCAATCGAATATAATAAAGAACATCCTGAAACATATACCCATGAAGAAGTTAAACAAAAACTAGGCTTATAATGATGTATCAGGTTATTTATACGGCAAAAGCATTAAAATCACTTTCAAAAATTGATAAATCACAAGCAAAAATAATAATTAACTGGATTGAAAAAAATTTAATCAATTGTGAAAATCCACGCTTTACTGGTAAAGCGATAAAAGGTAATTTAGCAGATTGGAGATACCGTATAGGAAATTATCGAATACTGTGTAATATTTCTGACGAAAAAATACAAATTAAAATAATTAATGTTGGTCATCGAAAAGATATTTACAAATAATACTTAATTATGAGCATTCTCCGTATTTAACAATCCTTTTTATGAATTCACGAGATCCATCGGGCTTAACTCGCCAGATTTCATTTCCGACTTGTTCAACGTAGCTTTGAGTTTTAAATAACTCTTGAATTCTTCGTTTAGTTAATTCGTTAAATGTATCATCATCAAGTAGACCATGATCAGTATTTTCATAGCGTAAATAATCATCTTCAGAAGGGTTCTTAATTGCCCTTGCTTTAATGTCTGGATAAATTATTAAATGCCTCATTTACTTTTTCCTTAGTCGAAAAACGAAGAATTATAACTTATTTCCTAGTATGTATTACATCATAGTTGTAAAAAAAGCAAGTTTCCTTGCTTTCTTATTGTGAATGATTTAACTAGTTAAGAGACAGATATGATCAATAATTTCACCATCAATACTTAATACAGCTTCGGAATACAAATCAAAATAGGCATTATGGCCTAATTCTTTTAAATGCTCCAAAAAGCAAATCAAAAAACATTGTGTATAATCTCCTGATGATAAAATTTCTTTATAAGATGAATTGAAACGGCTAGCAATTTTATGATTGAAATCATTTAAATTATTACATTGCCATTGTTTTATCAACCAATCCTCCATTTCTGATAGATAGAGATTAAATTCAACGCCTTCCCCATCAGAGAATGAATTAATCAAATCATATCGTTTAATATTAGATAATATATCGTCATCAATTTTTATAATATCATCTCGAAGATATAATCTATTAATTTTATGCATAAGTGTTCTCCTATAGTGTAATTGAAGGAGAACCTCCATTAGGAGTATTCTCCTAATGGAAATTTCAAATTGTATATAATCTTTATAAAGCTAATTCATAACGAGTTAGATCAATGAGTTTAGCTATTTCAATATTACGAACAATAGGTAATTTGCGTTTCAGATATTCGAGTAAATTAGTTGTTGGGTTTAACTGCCAATGAACTAATACTACATTTACTAAGCCACTAATTACTATGTTCTGGGTAGAATTGTCTACTATTGATGCACGTTTAACTTTACATGGACGATTATTAATTTCACCATCAATCCAAACATTACCAAGAATGTGAGTAATCTCATTTTCAACCTCAATAATTGAATTAAAACTACGCTCAGAAGTGATAATTTCGACCTGATTATTGTCCGTAAAAGTGATTTCTAGTTTAAATCCATAATTACTTGTAAATAAGTCTTTAATGTAATTAATTGTCATGATAATTCTCCAAAATTAAGTCAATAAAAAGGAGAATTTATGCCCGATAGGGATAAAATTCCCCTATGGGTGAGTAAAAGATAAGTTTATAAGAACTCAACATCAAACAGATGTCACCAACCTGCAAAAAACAGTGAGTTTGTTGGTTGTTAGTGCGTGATCACCTTAAAAAAGGAACGTCCCATTTCTGGCTACGTCTGAGAATTAACGATCATCTTCTCTATGTTTGCCACTAAAAGTAGCGAAAAAAATTAGTATAACGATTTAATTAATGCGCTGCTTTGCATCGTTGTAAACATTTAAAGATTCTCGCTTACCTATCGCTAACACTTTGATAATAATAAGCTCATCAATAACTTTATAGACCATTCTGAATCCAGATGACCTCAATTTTATTTTGAAACACCCAGACAGTGAGCCACTTAACTTAGCTGATTCAATATAGGGGTTAATCTGAAGTTTTTTTAACTTTTTTTTAAATTGAAGCTGTATACTCCGATCTAATTTATTCCATTCTTTAAATGCCTTTTCATCGAACACGACTTTAAAGGTCATCCACATTTACCTCAATAATTTTACCAGGATTTCTGAGTCTATCTTCGGCAATTCTAAGAATATCTTCATCTTCGTCAATACACGGAACTAAACGAATTATTTCTGGTTGGTTTGATTTGTGTTTAATTTGCCATAAATCATACTGGGATTGTAATGATAACCACATTCTTGCAGTGCTAATTCCAGCTAGTTCTAATCGCCAAGCTAGGGTTGGCGAAATAGGGGCTTTACCATGTAACACTCTTGATATTGTTTCACGTGAAAAACCTAGATGTTTAGCAAAATCAGTAATAGTCATATTTAATGTATTAGGTAAAACTTCGTCTAATAAAATTTCACCTGGATGTGAAGGGTTAAACATTTCCATAAATGCTCCAATTATCATATAAGTCTATTCCTGTGAGGAATTACATCACAAATGGAGAGTTGAAGCAACTGATTTAACAATTAAAAAAGCAAGTTTCCTTGCTTTTTTGAGTTGTTAATTGTTATGCAACATTACTGAGTTCTTCTTGAGGTTCACTTTGATTTTCTAAATGTTCGATTTTATCCGAATATTTAAGCTCACCATCAATTTTAATGCTTGAGATTTTTAGTAATCGAGCTTTTAAATTGATTCCAACATCTCCTTTTTTAACCCCAGTGCTGTATGTAAATGTTTCAGCATAGATATCACCAACACAAAAACTGATTAAGATTTTTTTGTTAGCTTTATTTGCTTCAATACATTTTTCAACTAAGTTTTTTGCTTTTTCACCGGTAACGTTACAGTTAATGTAAGTATATTCGGCGCTTTGACAATTTCCTCTTAGTGCTGCGATTGTACATGATAAATAAGGTTTACCATTTTTGACTTTAACTTCACGGATTCGGTTTAAATAGCCAATTCCAGTTGTATGTAAATCAAAAAATTGTTTAGTTACTGTGTTATTAGTTGAGTTAGTCATAATATTCTCCAAAATTAAGTCAATAAAAAAGGAGAATTTAAGCCCAAAGGGATAAAATTCCCCTATGGGTGAGTAAAAGATAGGTTAATAAGAACTCAACATCAAAATAGATGTCACCAACCTGAAAAAACAGTGAGTTTGTTGGTTGTTAGTGCGTGATCACCTTAAAAAAGGAACGTCCCATTTCTGGCTACGTCTGAGAATTAACGATCATCTTCTCGTTGTTTGCTACTAAATAGTAACGAAAACAGGTTTCATTATAATGCAAATTATTCACTAAATTCAATATTAAATTAAAAATCAACAGCTAGTTATGTTATGCCCTTTTTACTTTTAGCCTTTTCAGCCTTTTCAAGGTAGGGCCATTCCCATTATGGCCCATTACCCTTAATACCATTACCCTTTTTACCTTACCCCTTTACCCTTTGCTTTTGCCATTTAAGTATTTAGCATTGACACAAAATAAAAGATGTTTTATATATAAAAGAATAAATTTTAATCAGAGACATGAAAATGGAAAATAAGGATAAGTCAACACAATCTGACACAAACCATAAAATGCTTTTTAATAGTGACGGTTTTGAATTATTTATAAAAATTTTATCTGGCCTAGGTAAATTTGTATGGTTCATATTCAAAGGTATACTATACATATTACCATGCTTTTTGGAAACACCAGCAGAAGAAAAAAGAAGAGAAGAAGAAGAAGAAGAAGAAAGAATAAAAAATGAAATATCGTATTATGATGATGACGGTCATGCTTACACAAGCGATGGCGATAGAATGTGGTGATAAAAGAAAAGGTTATTATAAATAATAAGCTAATTAATCAGAGACATAAAAATGGAAAATAAAGATAAGTCAACACAATCTGACACAAACCATAAAATGCTTTTTAATAGTGACGGTTTTGAATTATTTATAAAAATTTTATCTGGCCTAGGTAAATTTGTATGGTTTATATTCAAAGGTATACTATACATATTACTGTTTTTTTTGGAAACAACACCAGCAGAAGAAGAGGAAGAAAGAAGAAGAAGAAGAAAGAATAAAAAATGAAATATCGTATTATGATGATGACGGTCATGCTTACACAAGCGATGGCGATAGAATGTGGTGATAAAATAAAAGGTTATTATAAATAATAAGCTAATATGCCATTTATATTAGCTTATTATTATTTAACATTTTAACTATTTCTTTCCTTTTGTTGCAACTTTCATTGCATTGTCTTTTCCTTTTTTAGCCTTACTCATTCCATCTTCTCCTGCCTCTTGCATTTTACTTGAACTTTCATTTATAAAACGCTCTACTCCTGAACTAACTTTAAACCCAGCCCACGACAAACCTGCAAGTAAAATCAAAGGGAATCCAATAAATACAAATGACGTAATAATATCAACTAGCGATTTATTAATATTCCATTTATCGGACATAAAATGAATAGCATTATTTTCATACATAATATTAATCAGTCTAGAATCTAGAAAACGTGCCAGTTCCCAGACAAATGTTAAAAATATCAATGAAAACATGACAAATGTTAGCGTGATTATCGTCTTTGGTTCAAATCCTCCAATTAAAATAATGATAGGTAATAAAATAATAATAGACATTATTAATATCGATTGAACCATAGGTGCTGCTTGTCGCAACGCATCAATTTCAATAAAGTTCGACATAGACGAAAAAAATGCTCCTACAGATGCAATTGAACTTCCAACTTGCTCAGATATCGATGGATCCCTATTTTCGTAGTCAACAAACAGATAATCAGAACTCTGTAACATTTTTTTTGGATTTAAAACTGAACGCAAAACAATTTCATCCAGCTCTTCTTTACTGTTTGTCAACCATTCCCAAAACGAAAATTTATTAATGTTCGGATTTAAATTACCTGTTTTTGATTTTTCATTAGACTCGATCTTAATCTGCCGATTAATATCAGCAATCAGTTTCTTTTTTAATCCAACTTTACTGTCACTCCACCATATATTACATGTCGGATATCCCGAATTACCATCACCAGGCGTCAAACCTACATCTCGCTGTTCGTCATATGGCCAATCTTTTTGAGGATTCTGTGCTCTAAAAGTATCATAATATCCTGGTGTATTTAAATAGTATGACGATCCTGGCCATGTCACATCACTAATTAAATCATCAGGTAATTTAGGCAACTCAGTACTTAATTTGTTAAACGATGGATTAAAACAAAATGAATAAAATTCATTGGCTTCTTTTTTCAAAATTGGATCTTTTACTGCTAGCTCTGAAATTGTTGTACGAATCTCTCGTAAATCGGTATTACATGGTAATGTCGTAACTACAGATTGTGTGAAACCAGAAGATAACGAATGAACGAAATGCCACCAAATCGGGACGTAAATTTGTTGCCCACTAAATAAAATACTATTTTTTTTAAATGATGACGATTCTGGAGATATTTCAGCGTATGAACATTCCATTTTCTGTCGAGTAATTTTTCCGTTATCGATAGCTGCTGAAAATCCACTATGCTCATAGTGTAATACACGAACATCAAGAGGAATCGATGGATAACATGCAAAGAAAATGACAACCATGCTAATATAAATGTACGTTTCTAATCTAGTCAGAATAACGTTTGCATGCTTACCTTTTAATTCTCCGTCCTCCATAACATCTATCGTGATGCTAAACATTTTAAATATGAAAGGGACAATAAAAAGACCAGAAGATGATATAATGCTCCATATTCCGTTATTTACCAACCACGCTAGTGACAATGTCACATAGTCAAAAAAACTCATTGCAGACATATATCATTACCCCATTTTAATAAATAGCATCACTTCATTAAAACAAATTAAAGCAACACATAACATGCTAATTCTAAAAACTAATCTGTTGTAATATATCTTTTTTTCAGTTGTTACTACTTTTGTCTTTATCATTTTTTTTAGTTTTAATAAAAGGAAACCAGTAAAACAATAAATACACAAACGCATTACAAGAAAAAAATAGTAATTGCTACTCAAAAATACATTAATAGAAGCAACTTTACGTTCTGTTAATGAAAAAACAGATAATATGTAACAAATTAATCCAAGTAAAAAAATAAGAGAAATTGTAAGTTTAATAATTTTTTTCTTATCCATATTTAACTCGTTATTTATTTGCGTCAAAAGATTCATGATTATCGATATGCAAAATAGCGCCCTGTTGTCTTTGCTGCCTTCGTTCTTGTATGACAGATAAAGTATTGCCAGCAATGGATTTACGCATATCGTACTCTAATTTAATTTGATTCAGTTCCATATCTAGTTCATCTATTTGGTCCAAAATTTTAGACTGGACTGGTTCATTTTTAGCAACATTTGGCTCTTTACGGCCTGCCAACATAATACGCCGTGCCATCATCGCTTCTTCAATAGTTCTAGACAACGCCATTTCACTCGCTAAACGTTTCACTAGTACAACTCGCTCATTATCTTCCCTCAATGTTTCAATGACACTTCGAGTGACACTTACGGAGCTGCCTTCTAGTGCTTCTAATTCCGCTTTACTAATAGGCTTTGTACCATTTACTAAATCAACCAACTTTTTATAATAAAATTCGTAATATTCTTCAGTTTTGGGACTTAAACCCGTCCCTGGCTTACCTGTATCATTACCATTTTGATTTTCACTATCAGTTACCATAGTGCGCTCACCAACCACATCAGTTAACCACACTTGGGCGTCACTAGGTTTATTCCATGTTTTATAAACCCCCCCTTTATTTTGTGCATCACTAACGGGTGTTGTATCCGTAACGTTTCGATTTATTAATGAGTTATAGCCAGCTAAAGCGACATCACTTGTTATTTTAATTGGATCTTGTCCTTTCCCTCCTTTTTTTACTCCTCCAACCCATGAAATGCCATTTTTCCCTGCATCACTATCAATTTGTTTATCAACTCGAATAGCATCAACTTTCTTTCCATTTAACATCTCGGCCATATTCTCAGCTTTAGCTACTTGAACCAAACTGGCAGAATCTGTGTAATCAGCCATTTTTCCAGCAAGTTGCTTGCAGCTTGTCTTAATGTCTGAATAATCTAATTTTGCTTGTAACACACCATTTGTTAACAAATCATAAAGTTGAGGATTAGCTCGTTGTATAACTAATGCGGGTAAACTTGCAACAGCACCTTTAGCATTGTTAACAACTTCGCTCATAATATTGTTAAAACCCTCTGTTACACCATTTAGTTGATTAGAGATTGTTGAGCTAATATCAAAATTACCGCACATCATAGAATTCCATTTGCCCATATTCATAATGGATTTGGGTTTATCAAATGTATATGTAGATCCTTTTACCGATCCACCGCCGATACGATAATAAAGGCTATCAGATATCCCTCCAGTTGAATTAGCATAACTATATGAGCTAATTGTTAATAATAATGCTGTTATAGTCATTGTTGTTTTCTTTGCCATGATCATCATCCCCCAAAATCAATACTGTATAAAAATTTTTGCCCCCGTCTCTTACAACATGCATACGGTCTCCACAAAGCATAAACATAAGCTCCATCAACGCTCGCTGTATCATTAATATTTGGAAAAATACCGCATGACATACTCAATGTTGGTGCTAATTCTTGCCATTTATGATTGTTCGTATTCTCTTTAACAGGAGCTGGTGGCCAAAATCCATCTTTTTTACGCTTAGTGTAATTTTGAACGACATGCAATGAATTACTATTTGTTAATACATCAGCACCTCGTTGAACAACCACCGCTCCTGCCTTGAAGTCGTCATTTTGAGTAACAGCACCAGAACGAGGATAAATGTTTCCCCACATATTAGATGAATTACCAATTTCTCTTTTACCTGGTATTAATGCTTCTGGGTATACAGATTCAACCAGTGCTAATCGCCATGCAATAAAATCCAGTTCACTCACAAAATAAGGATAAAATGGCGTTACCCCATTATTACAATAGTAGCCCATACCCGATAGCATTTGAGAGAAAGCAGCACCGCCTGGGTGGCCAATTGCTTGAACATCTTTAAAACGAATTTTTGTTCGATTATTTGCTTGACGATTATTTGTATCCCCTCCTCCTTGAATATTTGACCCAACTAATGAACTTGCTGATGATGTAATAGCATTAATTTCGGTCCAAGGATTTTCAAACGGGTGTTCATATGCAGACATAACAACATCGGGGATGTAATGCTTTACTTTTACAGATGTACGAATTTTGCAACCGTAAGAACAAAACAGCCAAAAACAGGTTCCAGCAATTTTATATTCAGTACAACTAGTCGAAAGAGCTGACTGAACTATTTGTTGAGTACTAATAGATGTGGCAAAACTCGGCATAGTAATTATGAGTCCAAGTAAGCTACATTTTATTTTTTTTATCATCGTTTATCCTCATTACTCATAAAATCATTTACTGCACGTGCAACATCTGTTATTCCGTAAATCACATTTTTTTCATTAATAACAATCGCAGGGTATTTTTTAATACCGAGATAAAATGCTTTTGTAATTGTTTTTTGGGCTTCAATTATTTGAGCTTCATGCGCTTTCCATGCTGGTAAATTTAATTTTTTTTCAACAACTGAATAAGCGTCATCAATATCACCCGATAACTCACCAAAAAAGGAGTTTAAAAGCAGGTCTGTGCTATCTAGATCATATATTTGACAATTATCATGACAATTTTTAACTCTACTGGATTGCTCATGATTAACAAAAACATCAATACTATGAATATCTGCCCCAATACTTTGAAAACTTACAAATACAATCAGTCCTAATATACGTTTCATGCATCAGCCACCTCTGTTAAAGCCATCAAATTTTTAATCAGTAAAAAGGCATCTATCCAATCAACAACATGAATGCATAGTCGTTTCCCTGTCTCAATATCAGCTAATTGTGGCCAATGAATTTTGTTCAAATTGGGATTGCATGACACCTCGATTAAACATGCTGATTTTTTGCCTTCAAAAGCAATTAAAGCATACTCCTTATACAGTATTCCAAATTCTGTAGGATCATCTGCAGGTATGCGGCATAAACGTAATTTAGTCGAAATTATTGCCCCAATTTTTCCTAATAACTCAAAACAGAATTGTTCGAAATCTTTACGGTGATCAATATTAATATTTGATTTTTTTAATGATGTTGCATTAAATAAAAAATTATTATCATTCATTATGAATCCTCATATTTTCGTGTAATACCTCGAGCTTCATCTAATTTTTCAGCTACTTTAATGGCAGCATCAAGCTCACTAATATTAAACTCATTCATCAGTTTCATTCTCTCCGCTTTTTCATCTTTTTCTGTCATTGCCAACGCCAAAAATAGACTTGGGGGAACAATTCGGAAAAGGCATTCCACATTTTTTGATAACACAACGCCTTCCGTGTACTGACGAGCAGCTTTACAAGCAGAAGTGATCATTGAAATTTGTTCATCTGTTAATGCTTTAAAACGACGTATTTTTTCTGCTTCAGATGATTCTGTTACTAACATTTCCCACCATTCGATCATCGAGAGTAATTTCGATGCCGCATCTGGAAAATCTTCCATATTTTGAGTAGCTAACCACAACCAGACGCCCAATTTTCGCCACATTTTCGACGCTTTTGTTAAGTATGCTGCTGTTAGTGGTTTTACGGTAATAATATGTGACTCATCGGTAATATTAACGATAGCTCTGGCTTGGTGCTGATATTGTTCGCCCATATTGTTGATATGATTAATAAGAGAAATATACGCAATTGATAATTGAGCTTCATAACCCTCCCTTGCAAAAGTTGCCAAATCGACATGAATGACATCAACATCTGGCCAAGGTGTACCTTGTTTATTAAATATTTCACCTTCAAATCCTTGAGTGAACATACTTAATGATTCACCCATTTCATATGCCTTTGCACGCCTAGCTTCAGGTAAATGAGCATCTTTGCTTAAGGTAAATAATGCCTCTTGAACATCACTGGGAACAGCTTGCCGTCTTTCATCATAAGCAACTCGAGCAGCCATAACTATAGCTTGTCTAATCATTGCTCTATCTGAACGACGCAGTAATTCATCTTCCCGTTCTTCTCCTCCTGTGATCATTAAACGTATAGAAATTTCTATTTCACCGAGTACATCTCGTTGTGCATCATCTTCTTCATTTTGTTCCAGTGCTTCATTAACAATGTCATCGCTCAAATTGTTTTCATCAATTTCAAACTGAATATCTTTATTTTGTAAAATTAAATGAGAATCAGCTAAAGGATTAAGCACTACACCGCTTCCAGGCTTTAAACTTACTCGATGAACACTGACCCCAAACCGCTCCATAAAATCAACAAGAAGACCAAAAGAATTACCTGTTTCAACAATAATTGTTCGAGGACGGTACATAGCAACAAGCTGTGCTATTTCGATATTCAGAGTTGCTGATTTACCCGCCCCTGTTGGCCCTAAAATAAGTTTATGACCATTTTGTGCTTTATCGAGCATAGGATCGTAACTCAACGGCTCTCCACCTCGGTTGAAAAATGTCACACCAGAATGACCTGTTCCACTACTTCGACCCAAAACAGGTAATAAATTGGCTAAATGCTTGCACCAATTAAATTTAACATACAGTCGTTTTATGTCATTTTGAGGGTTATAATTCATAGGTAACCATCTTAAAAATGACGATGCGGAAGCAACTTCATTAGCTTCAGCTACAGTAACAAGCCCATTATTATTAAGTACTGAACTCAGCCCCTGTATTTTACGTTTCAATCCACTGATACTTGAATCTTTCACATAAAATGCAATAGAGCTGTAATACATTTTTTCTCGTTGCCTGATATACTCCATTGCTTCGTCACAATCTTCTTTTACAGACAACGATTCAGCATTCTCACCGATGGCTTTACCTCGCACAAAATTGATATGTTCTTCTAACCTGTCCTGTGGATGAGTTACAATTGTTAAACTCATCATTGTTGATTCAGGCAATACATCAAAAAGTGCATTTATTCCGTCCGCTTTACTTGTCTCGCCTGTAATATGACCAATTTTGGGTGGTGTTTTTAATCGATCCACCATAACAACCGCGTGAGGAATATTATCAAAATGCCAGTAACCCTCTTTAATCTCTGGTTCACTGTAGAAAAGGCTTTCGGCAAAATCATTAATGATCGGCAGTTCATCAGCCTGTTTTTGATCATCCATTAATTGCTTAATAAAATCTTTTTTACCTTGTAAAGGGGCGGGATTAAATATTTGAGCTAACCATCGAGAAACCTCATTTTTCCCTAATCTCTTAACAACAATTCCAGCCCCTTTTAATGCAAGTATCAAATTGTTACAAACAATATCTAGCTTTTCTTGTGCATTTAAATCTTCACGTTCTTTGGGTCCGATATACCGATATACAACTAACCTCGTTTTCCGAACCTTTCCTCTCCACGGTGTTTTTGTCACTGTGTTATCAAAAAAAAGACCATCACTTTTAGTGATACTATCTAAATGATATTCCATAATATCTAGCCATTTTTTTGTAAATTCAGTGCCTTGAGCATGCGATCTAGGATATTGTTTTAATAAAGAGATATAATCTTGTAAATTATCTTCATCTTGACAAAAATATTGTATAACCCATGGGTTCATATCTCGTTCATCAAAAGAGTCCTCAATACTGTTTGTTACAATATCACTGATATCACGAAGTTTAGATGTTGGTTTTGCTTCAGTGCCATAGGGTGTAATTTCAAAAACAGCACCGACAGATCGACCATCTTCTAATAAAATTGAATTATGCTCTTCATCAAATTCAATCCAAGGCAAAAAATCAATAATTGATTTTTTTCCATTATTGGCATAAAGACAGTTTTTTTTATGACTATGAGTCAAATTTCCTTTGCGTTTCGGTCTTTTCTCTTGAACTTCTTTTTGTGAAACTTTTTTCTTACCAAATAACTTCATTAGTAATTCTCCACCCTCTCACCTGGCATTGCATATTGCACTTCCGCATAAAATGGAAATACTGTTGAATAACCAGGAACTGGAACTTTTCCGTCAGTCAAATGAGGATAGACATACATGACTAAATCGGGATTTGGTAATCGTTGAAAAAGATTATTAATTTCTTGTTCTGCTGTGCGTGTATGCGTTACCACTTCAACATTTTGCGTTAAATTATCAACGTCTCGTCTAAGTTGAAGTCGATTATCAAATAGTTGAGAAGCACTTCCGCCTGATTTCCTATTGTAAATGTCATTCATTGTTTCACTGTTATGAGGAAACATTTTTTCTTTTGAAGTACTACAACCAGATAATAAAAATAGAGCTGTGCCAAAAGTTAATAAAAATAGTGTTAATTTTTTTTTCTGTTTCATTAATCAAGCCCTCCCATTTTTTTAATATTCATCTCATAATCAACAAATCTGCCATCAAATAAATAATCAATTTGCAGCTCCTTGCTAATGTGAATGGCAATTTCTTTACCAGGAGGGACATAAACAGCATCAAAAGTTTGCCCATAGCGTTTATTTAACCAATCAATTGTTTGATTAATTCCGCCACTCAGTCCTTTTCCTAAAACGTATTGACCATTATTACCTGTAACGGCATTGGTAACATTTGAGCCATCTGTTACAACAGTAGTATTTTGTTGAGCCATTGCATCTGCAGCAGCTGCTGCTGTACCTAGACCTATTACAGTTGATAAATATTGGCTAGCATTAGATTTAATTTCTCCCGAAACACATGGAATACCGTATTCGTCAGATAACCACCCAATACTTTCATCTTTGCTATTTTTTGAGGAATCAGGGATCGTTATAATTCGCCCATCATCAAAAACAAATGTAATTGATTTAACGTTGCCTCTTACACAAGATAAAACGTAATCACCAGAGGCTGTCCCAGAAACAATCGCCCCCTCAATATGTGGTAATTCAATTCCATTTGAGATTAAATTATCTCGACCAATAACAGCTTTAAACGGGTACGGATCAGATACAACACCATCAATGGGAACTCGACCTAGCAATGATGTCATTGAAACAGAGCCTGTTAACGTTGAATTGGCGGGTACTGTATAAAATGGTTGACGATCTTTTTCATTTTTTCGTTCACCAATAGGCTGATTGATACTCTCCTTATGGTCTTTTAGTTTTGAACGAATAGGATCGCTACCAAAGCTAGTCGGGAACTGAAATCCCGTCGTATTTTTACCTTTATTGCTACTAACAATTTGGTCAGCTGGATTAATCCATTGAATTTCATCATCATTAGCCATATCAACTTTACTACTCGTTTGCCCTCTTCCTATTGGGATTGAAACTGGTTTTGATTGTTTTAAATCAGGTGTTTCACTAGAACTAGATATAGGGGAGTTTGATGCTAATTTATTAAGCTTATCTGTTAGAATTGAAACTTTTTTTTCCAGCTCCGTAGGCTCATTAGATTTTGAATCATTTGATGGTGGCTCTATCTTGTACTGTGGTACTCTTGTCTTTTTCAAATTTTCATTTTCGGATTTTAATTTTTTCAGTTCACTTACTATATCCGCTTGATCCTTTTTTAGAGTCTTAACTAGCGTCACTAGCGTCTGAACTGTATCTTTTTCAGTATCGCCTGTAATGCCTAGTACGGATAAATCTTCTTCATTTAAATCAGCTATTTCAACTATTTCATCACTTGATGAAGATTCATTTTTTTTATTTTTATTTGCAATGACTACAATAAAAATTCCAACTAATATTACTCCACCAACGATAAGAGGTAACAGCTTATTTCCTTTAATTGTCGCCATATTATTCCTCTCTTAATTCAGGTAAAAATGCATTGATTACTTTACCTTTAGTAACAATATAAAGCATTGTTGTATCTGTCGGATCACCATTAGGACCTAATGTGTTGTGTTGAAATGTTGCAGAATAAAAGTTGCCTTGTAACAATCTTGCATCTAAATTGACATGATTTTTACTCTGATTAACTAATTTAATTGCGACAACTTCATAATTTTTTAAACGCCACACTGATTTTGGCTCAGCACTGATAGGAAGCTGTGGTACCAGCCTAGTTAATAATGGAGGTAAAGACATAGAAATTTGTTTAATACCAGGTACTTTTTCAATTGCACGCAACGGAGCATAATAGTTTTGTGCAGCATATCGAGTAAGTAAAACAGGAACTGGTAGTAATGTTTGCTCATCATGCTCAGTTACATAATTTTTTTCTGTTTTTTGTAAATTAGCATCGCTATCAGTCGTGATTTTAATTGTTTCTAATTTCGTTTTAGATGGTCCATTTCCCGTCAAATCAATTAAAATAATTTCACCTGTTTCAAGGTCTTTTAACATTAATCGAGTTTCAGTAAATGGCGCATTGCTTTTTAAATATATAACGCCTCCTAGGCTTTGTACTCGAAGCTTATCTTGTAATGAGGCAGGTAATCCGACTGATATATTTCTTTCTAAAATTACCATTCTTTCATCATTTTGATTAATAGTAATTTTAATAGGTGTTCTGTCCCATGTAATTAATTCAACAGCAATAGCATTATTGATTGACGATACAAAAATAAATAATGTTATGATTAGTTGAGAAAGTTTTATAATCATCTTATTATTCATTGTGTTCTCCTGTAGACGAAGTGAGTCTTAACGGTTGACTTGCATAGCAATTAAGCTTTAAACCCCAGGGATTTTCTTCTGGATTTGTATCACTCTTAACAACACTAAGTGGATAACGAACCATTGCTCGTTTAACAGCTTCCCCTTTGTAATATTCATCAATGTATAAATCGAATGTCACAATCCAGGCTTTATCTGATAAAATTTTCACTCGAGGCTCAAGTTGATTTGTTTCGTAATTTTTAATTCCTGAATTAATACCGCGCCCGTCAATTTCAGCAATGTTTCGAGCCCGTTCTCTTAGTTCACCACCCTGCCTTCTTTCCTCATATTCATTCAATAACTGTGATTTACATTGAGGTGTCAAAAACGGAGTAAGCGTATTAATATTACGTTTATAATCAACTTCGCCGTTTGTTGGCCAATTATGTAGTTGCTGAAAAATATAAAACGCAAATCCATAAATGTTACTTGGATCTATATCTGACCAAAGCCTAGTACTACCTGAACGAGTATCGGGAGGAATATGAATAGTCAAATGTTTAGGCGCTGACCGCCAGCCCCAAGTCATAGCTAAAATAATTACAAGCAATACAATAATCACAAATCTCAGTGATTGGATGTGTTTATCTCGCCCTGTAAGTGCGTGTAAATATTTCATTTATTTTTTACCTTATTGTTTTTTCGTCTAACGATAAATTCTTGATCATTAAAAATTAGATTATTTCCATTGAATCCTTTTTTGGCGAAAAACAAATCAATAGACCGTGCAAACCAGGTTTCTGGTTTACCTCGCTTTAATTTAGTAACCTTATTTCCACCAAAAAAAAGGGTTGGCAATGGCATGAAAACGATCGCTGAGGGAATTAACACCCAGCGACCAAATAAGATAAATAAGATAATTCCGAACAAACCACCAATAATTGCACCAACCCCTACCATCAACGATATTTCACGGACTGTCATGCCCTTATAGACTACAGGCATACGGTTGAGGCGGTCAGGAAGCATATCAATGTCATTCTCTTTCATCTTATTTACCTTTCTATTAATCTTGCAGTGTTTCAGCAGCCAATGTTGCAAGCCAAATACAAGCGACAACTAATACAATACCTATAACAACTAAAGTGCCTAGCTTTGCCCAAGACCCTTTCCCTTCACCGATATTGTTATACTCAACGATGATATTTTTTGCTGCGACAATAAAAACACCGCCAACGATAATCAATCCGCCAAAAACGAAACCGTCATATATATATGCTTGCATATTTGCTAAAAATCCGCTTTTTTTCCCTTGTGTGGGATCATCTATCTTCGGCATTTTTGCCAACGCATTTTGTCCCCATAAAGCTAAAGACAGTAATATTAGTTTTATAGACATCTTATTATTTTTTACTTGAAATAATTTTTTTGCTTTTTTGAACATGAATTTTTTTCTCCTTTAAAATTTTACTGAAAATAAATGAAAGACATCAGAATCAAGACTAGAACCACAGCACGAATAATAATTGGCGGAAAATCATCAATTTTGACACTTTCATCGCCTAACCCTTTCAAAAGACATAAAATAATGATCGCAATTAAAAATAGACCTACCGCAAAACATACCGCACCAAAAAAGTTAAATGAGTCATCCATTGTAAATGTTGCAGCATCTTTAAATGCCTTATAGGTTTTTTCTTTGATATCATTCATTTTGATATTCGCCGTCAATCGCTGGAAAGTTCGAACGGGGTTGAGATCTTGTCGGTGATATGTAGCTTTCGATACCGTGCATAACATGATCAATATCATTTTGTATTGCTTTATAATTAAAATGATAACGTTCTGACTGCTCGGTTCCCGATACAATTTCGCTTTTTATTAATGATTTTTTAACCTGCTTCAGTTGTTTCAACACTAATGCAAGTTCTTCTTTTTCATTTGCAACACTCAAATTTGAGCTTAACAATAAAGATAAACCAACTATTGAAAGAATTATGTTAGGATGCTTTCGCATATTTTTTCTCCAGTTTTAAACTGGATTTCTACTATAATGATTAATATGCGAAAAACATCAATTAAATCTTTTTTGATTTTTTAAAAAAAATTGGCTTACAAATATTTCTTAAATGAACCAAATGTAATACTAATACTGAGACCAAATAAAAAGGCCATGGGAATAAAAACGGCATTTGGATGGATTGTGAAAGGAACTGATAAATAGATAAGCCATGATAAAATTAACAAAGGCTTTATCCATGCTTTAGAATGATAATATAGAAAACTTGATTCACGACCTGCCCCGAACCGCCGAATGTCTCGCCGAACCAGACCGTCTACACAACCAACAATAGCAGCAAGAATAAAAATTGGTATTGAAAGAGTCAAAATAACTAAGCGAACCAAAAAAACCAATATAATATTAATAATGGCTTTTACATAAACGCCAACCGAATTAATATATTTATAAACAGTCGAGCTTTCATCGTTCACTGTTCCATTTACTATTTCAATCAATCCTGTTTTAACAGCAATAAATTGATATGTATTGGTAATAATATTTTCAGCAAAAACTACAGGCTCAGACAGAATAAAGCTATTGACAAAGTCTTGTTCAAGATAACTAAACTCAACATTGAGCATTTCTTCGCTATGACTATCACCGAGTTCAGTCCAAAAAAACGTTATACCAATACATTCAATAACAATGCTTATAAGAAGTGAAAAAAAAAGTGTAGAAAGTATAGATGAAATAAATCCTTTTTTTCTGGGTTTAGAACTTGAATCAGATTGTTCAACATTGGCCATTATTCATCTTTCTCCTCTAAAGTATGTAAAAAAGCTTTTTCATTATCATCAATATCCAATTCTAGATGAAGAGGTAATTCATTTTCTTCAGGACAATTAATATCTGAATCATTATCTATTTCAGGCTTTTCCCATACTGAATTTGAATTTACCCACCATTGTTCACCTGTTGAATAACTTTTTGCCATTTCTTTAGAAAGTGTATTGATTGAATCAGGCATCATGATATCTTTCTCTTGGGACGGAAGTGGCATACGAACTTTATATAAAACCCCTCCATTCGTTAATACAAATGCTTGTCCTCTCGGCAACTGTATTAGTTCTGACGGCTCAAGTAATGGCATTGACTCAGTACTAATTCTGTCCTGTGTACTCGATGTAAAATCCGTTTTTGTATCTGGACTCGGCGTATCGCTTGCACCTGATACTACCGTATTTTTGTAGATATCAACTTTAGGAAGTTGTGATGTAATAAGTTCTGCTGTTTTTGTTTCACGAACACGTAACATAATTATATTATTAAAATTCCCCTGTACTTGCCCTGCTTTTGCGGCACTCCCGACTTTGACTTCAATATCTGAAATGGTTTGTGTGTATGCAGTAACATTTATTCCTGCCCCTCGTGCTTTGTTCACAAGTGGAATAAACTCATCTCCCATGATTTCATTTACTTCATCAGTATGCAAACACACATTAATCTTAGATCTATTTTCTCCTGGTAACCCATCATCAACACCATATTTATAAATATACCCAGCTATTGATACCAGATCTGCTAGCATTGAGTTTCCAACTGCTGCACCCACTACAGCATCAGATAAAGCATCAAGTCCAATATAAACTATTCCTTTTTTTCGAATCACTTGTTCCCAGTCAAAAATTGGCCTTTCATCATTGATATCCAAATAATCTGGAGCTAATAATTGTGCTGTTTTTCCTGTTGTCAGTTTTTCTAAAAATGGCATTAATGAGGCAACAATTTTATCAAAATACGTTTTATCGTACTGAATGGCTGAACGTAAACCCTCTAAAACATCATCACGTATTCTTTGAGCAGCAATATAATCATATAGGGCTACGACAAGCTTGTCTCTTCCTCGCATTGCTAATGAAACATTTTTATCGTTAATTTTTGTTGCCATTTCACTAATAGTGATCCAAGCTTTTGGATCATGCTTATCAAAATAGTGCTGAGCATATTCTAAAAATAAGGTATCCATGTTATTTGTATAACGATTGATCTGAATATAATCGGGACGACGACCCAGTTCAATCAACGCTTTGGTAACAATATTAACAAATCGCCACGCAAACTCTTTAAATGCGGCAGAATTTCCTTCTCCTGCTAGCGGAGCTGAAACACGCTGCGCAACTTCAGTAATTCGACTAAAACGACCAATAGCGTTATACCTAGCTGAAATTTCAGGGTAACCCAAATGAAATATGTAAAATTCGTCTTGTCTACCATTACGTTTAGCCTCTGCATACATTCGTTTTAATAAGTCAGCATCTCCTTTAGGATCAATGACAATAACAGGGTCTCCTCTTGCAATATCCTGTGTAACTAGAACTTCTAACAATCTTGTTTTTCCGACACCCGTCGTTCCCAAAACTAACGTATGACCGCCCCGATCGACAAATGGCATCATGATATCGACTTCATTAATTTCGACACCGTGTAAGAATGGGTTTCCACCGACTGGAGGTAATGGCTTCAGTGGATTAAACCAACGATTTGAACTAGTACACTTTGCCATCAGGCTTTTTTCATGTTTTTGTTCCCATTGCCTAGCAGCTCTATATATAGCTGATGGTTGAACAAAACGTTTGTATTCCTCTCGACGGCACAAGATAATTCGTTGTAAATGTTTTTGTTCCCATTTAAACCCTTTCCCTAGAAAAAGAAATTTTTGGCTAACAGGAATTTGTTCACTAGTCAGAGAATAGAATGGTAAACGTTTTATATTCCGTTTATAACGAATAATGGTAATACCTTGCTTAGCCCTATAAATGCCGAACAATAAAAAAGCGCCTGCAACACCAGCATTAACAGAAGTTGATAACGCTACAGCCCAGGGGGCAACAAGACAAATAAATGCACAACTGATTGATGTTACAGCACTATACAGCTCAGAAGCGGGTCTAAATATTGCCTCAATATTGTGCTCATTACTCATGATGTTATTCCCATAATCATTGTTCAATACTTTTCGCAGTAACTAGAGCTGGATATGATGTTATTTGAAACTTCTCTGCGAGTTCATCGCCAGACATTGCGTATATAGGAATATTAGTAAGGGATTTTAATGTTTTAATCTGATTGACATTATCTATGTTTACAGCAACGGCAACAATACCATTTATTGACTCTAAATAATCATTCCTCATCTTTAACCATTCAACTGAGAGATCATCTGCACCAATAATGATAAAAGGTTGCAATGTCGGATAATCAATTGAATATGATTCAAACTGACCAGGAGAAAGTTTTTCACTATGCACTGGTAAATAGGTTCCCTCATCAATTTTCATGTTTTCAGGAGCTAAAAATTGCTGTTGTTGCTCACTATATTCATCTTGAGGATCTAACATTTCATAATACACACCCATCGAATTACCGCCATAATCACTGATTACATTCAAATCAGCTATTGCAGAATGAGTTGTTATAGAGATAATAAAAATTAATGTTTTTTTGTTTATAATCATTACAAATCACCCAATTCAATTTGTCTCCATTTGCCACCCTGATTTTGTACTAAAATTGGCAAGGTATTTTTTCCGATTTGTTCCCACTGACCACTATTGTGATTTAATGTAATTTCACCACTTTTTACTTTATCAATCGGGAGATGATTTAGACTAGCCCACCTTTGGACAGCTTGATCGTCATGTTTGGTATTCAGCAAATAAACATCCATTTCTTTATGCGTTTTTAATGCCTTACCTAATAATTTTTCACCTCTTACATTATCATTGATATCAATAAATAAAATCATTCTGTCCCCATCGTAATTTAGAGGTGCTACAAAATTAGGATTATCATCCAATTCAATAGGTAACACGTTTGTATAAAGTTTTTTAAACATACGATCATAAACTCGCTGAAATTCGAGTTCTTTAGTTGTTCGTTCAAATTCTTTTTTGGCTAATAATTTTGCGTAATACTCTCGTTCGTCTTGAGTTTCAGATTCAACTCCAAGGGTAGTTAGAGGATCAAGATTAGGAGACCAATAACGCCGCCCTCCTTCATTAATCAGTTTTTCATATTTTTGCCATTCTGTAACGGTCAATCCCCAATAAGATGCTTTCTCTTTAATTCTTTCTTCTTGTGTATTCCGAGATTCTTCATCAGATTTTTCAACCGATTCTGTGGAATCAAGATCCTTTGAAACTAGTTGAGAATTAGCTAATAAATCCCAAGAAACAAAACTTAATAGCAATACAAACAATATTTGTTTTTTTAGTATCATATTTACTCCTTAATCTATTGTCAGGGTATGCGTTTGCTGCTTACTATTTATTAATTTCACAGAGTTTTTATCAATTTTTGCAACTTTCCAAGAATCGAGCAGTTCACCTTCATTTACAAATTTTAACGCTGATAAAGATGTTGCATTTTTAGGTAGAAATACAGCCACTAATTCACCTGCTCTAAATTCAATGCTAGATAATTGATATTTAAAATTTATTGCCGTTGCAGTTTTAGCCTTTATATTACTTCTTGTTGTATTTGTTGACTTGCTATTGTTATTTGATAGCATCACTGTAATTTTTTGTATAATCTGATCTTTAAATTGTTGGAAAGAGGCAACAACGCCATCTAATGATTCTTGTTGCATTTTTTGAACATTCTTAACTGCTTCTAACTCAACTTCAATATTTGCGATAGCTGTTTCAAAATTATCTAATTTACTATCGAGATTTTTATCATTTAGAATTAGTTGCAATGACGTTATATCTTGTTGACTGCGTGCTGAACGTGTATTTAAATTGTCATAATCTACATTGATTTTTTTCTGCTCTAATTGAATTTCATCTAATTTTTTTTCCAATGTGTTAATACTGTTTATACTTATATTATTTGTGTTTATTTTATCTTCCAGTTCTTTATAGTTATTAGATGTTTTATCAATGTTAAGGAGAGATAAATGCAATGCTATCGCTATTAATATAAACAAGATTACAAATACACCACATATTAAAACTACCATTTTTTTAGTTATTGTAATAGGTTGGTTTATATTTAATTTATTTATTAGCGTATCCTTCATTTTTCGCCTCCTTTTGTTTCTATCATTCGAGGAGGTACTTGATAAGTATCAAATTGAGGTTCTTGTTTAACTGAAGAAATAGGTTGTTGTTTTCGAGAATATCCTTTTTTTAGATGAAAACAGATTTCTCGTTCAACGTCATTAACATCTAAATTCCAAGCAGGGCCAGCCATAACATGTAGTGCATCATTTAATAAAATTGGCCCCATTTTATATTGAACTTTAGGTAAAGTGCTTTCATAAAGAACATTGATATCTGAGTTAGTGCAAAGAGAATAACCTGATTGTTTTAAAGCATATTCCATTCCATCTTTAACTGTTAAATTTAAATTTTTAGGTAGTGAAATATTAATAATTTGATCTAAAACATATTTATGAATTGGATCATCTAGTTCAACAATGGTATATCGATCTGTCTGTAAAACTGGTGTAGGTTTAGATTCTATTTTAGACTTAGAACTAATAGTTTTAGAGTTATTTGTACATGCTGTTAATACAAATATTGGAAGCAATGCTAACATAGAGATAGCGATTTTCATTGTATTTACCTTTAGATTAATGTAGAAAGTAGAAAGGTAAAATGCAATGATGACTGAGTAAACAAATAAATCAATTCTGAATATGACAAAAAAACCCATTTATAAAATGGGCTTTTTGTTTTCAAGTATATATATAATTAATAT
>NZ_LZHN01000072.1:0-414 GCF_001690435.1 Gilliamella sp. Nev3-1
CAAAAGCAAACAATAACCGTTGAGGATTTTATTAAGCAATTTCCCGATATAACAAAAGGAAATGCTTATAATCAAATAAAAAAAGCAATTGATACACTTGGCGAGCGCTGGATTAAAGTCAAAGACCCAAAGAGAACTAAAGAGTTTAGGTGGATTCAATCTAAAGAATACTTCAATGATCAAGGTTCGGCTACTATTGAGTTTAGTAATGCGGTTATGCCATACCTCTGCCAACTTGAAAAGCAGTTCACTAATTACCAATTACGCAATATAAGCGCTTTTAAGCGCACTTATTCAATAAGACTATACGAACTATTAACCCAATACAGATCTCTTAAATCTCGCACGATTAGAGTGGTAGATTTGCGTATTGCGTTACAGCTAGAAGATAAATTTAAAGAGTTTAAAGAATTA
>NZ_LZHN01000073.1:0-308 GCF_001690435.1 Gilliamella sp. Nev3-1
TCCATTAGAGTTAGTTTATAGCTAGCTTCAACCAAGTAATTATCTTTATAAACAACTAAGTTAGTCATAATAATACCTATAGGTGTATATTTTTAAATATAATACACTTAAAAAAAAAAGGGTCAATTTTTTTTTTTGTACACTTTAAAAATAAAGCCTGTGGATATTACATTAAAAAGGTACACCTTTAACATTAAAAAGGTACACCTTTAACATTAAAAAGGTACACCTTTAACATTAAAAAGGTACACCTTTAACCTCACAACTTATTGAAAATAAACAAGAAAACAAGGGGGAAAACAGTAAAA